>JAQCND010000396.1 GCA_028274765.1 Bradymonadaceae bacterium | reverse complement strand
CTCGCGTCCCATCTTGAAGGGCGCCAGAAACTTGAGTCGAGGCTTGGTGATGCCCTTGGAGCGGATGAACTCGTAGAACTCGCGTCGCCCCTCCTTGCCGCCCGACCCGGCGTGACAGGTCGTCACGGTGATGACGGGATTGATTCCGTAGTCCCAGAGACGCTCGATGCTCTCGATGATCTCCTCGAATGTCCCGCGCCCCCGGAGCGCGTCGTTCTCTTCGGCGGTCGTGCCGTCCAGCGAGACACGGAGGTCGAGGCTGTAGCGCGAGCTGCGGAACGTCTCCGCCAGCCAGGCCGCCATCTCGTCGTCGATGAGCATCCCGTTGGTGAGGATGCTCAGCGGCCCCTGCTCGAGGGTCATCTCGATCATCTCCTGGATATCCGGGTGCAAAAAGGGCTCGCCCCCGGTGAAGTAGTACTCCTTGACCCCATAGTCGCGGGCCCATTCCAGCGACTCGCGAATCTGGTCGAGCTCCATGTAGTCGTGGCTGTCGTTGTCGGGCCCACACGAGATGAAGCAGTGCAGACACGCCAGATTGCAGAGCGTGCCGGTCACCTGCATCCAGAGCGTATCGAGGCTCTCGAGCTCCAGCGTCGGCGGAGGAGGCCGCTCGTCGCCAAACTCGTCCTGAGCGCGATTTTCAAGGTGATCGAAGGTCAGTTCCTGCACCATAAATCGGGCGTCGTCGGAGGTCGTCTCTCGACTCGATAATTGTCGGTCCCCTTTATGATCGGGGGACCCCACGGACAGATGCAAACGAGCCCGACGTCGTTTCACAATGGTGTAGACGTAGAGCAGCCTCTCGGTCCGCCTTTTCCTGGACGCCGGCGCCTCGATCGCAGACGGCAAATCAGTCGGTGTCGCCGTCGAACTCGCTCCGCACCTCGATCGGCATCCCGTCCGGGTTGTAGGCGGCGACATGTTCAATGAAAGCGACCAGCACCTGTTCGACGAGGGACCCATCGAAGTAAGCCGTCTGCTCGCCGCCCGTTACCCGGACGTGGACCGTTCGATCGGGGAGCTCGGGGCTCCAGCGCCGAACCGACGATTTCGGAGGGAATCTGCTACTGGGCGTCGATCTCCAGGTTATCCTCGCGCGTCATCTTCGACAGGTTCTCCAGGGGTCAATTCAACCGACTCGACTCCTCGTAGATCGTCGCCACCAGTTGTTCGTGGTGCACGGTCGACACGTCGGGACCGGTCTCGACCATCGTGCTGGCCACGCCGATGATCGAGTCGAGAGGGAGGCGCAGATCGTGGGATACCGACGACAGGATCGCGTTTCGGATGCGCTCGGTCTCGAGCTCGATCCGGGTTTGCCGAATCTCCTCCACGAGACCGAGACGTTCCAGCAGGGGCCCGAGCTAGTCGACATGGGCCTCGAGCAGCGCTCGCCGTTCCGGATCGGCGAATTGGATCCGATGCGTTGGGGGAAGCTCCTCGCCTCCACTCCCGTTTGTCATGGGATTCGGCGCCAGATACGATCTCAACTGTTCAAGTCGAGATGTGGACCGAGGGATGGCGCCTCTGTCCGCTCCGACCTCTCCTCACTGCGCCGAGTCGTCTCGTGCCATGCGTCGTCTCCCGCTCTACATATGCATCGTATTTGGGGCCCTCGTCGTCGGTTTGGGGTGCGAAGGCGGGCCCTCCGGAGCCTCGGACACAAGCGAGGGAAACGGGACGGTGCCGCTCTGCGACCGCAACTCGGATTGCCCCAACCTGCGCATCTGCCTCAACGGCGCCTGTATTCGCCCCGGCCGGGCCGATGCCGGCGACAAACGACTGAGAGATACTCGGTCGAACGATGGAGATACGACACCTCGAGATGTACTCGACGACAGTGACGCGTCCGATGGACGCCGCCGGGATGTCGACCGCTCCCGGGACGGCTCGCGCGAAATCGATGTCGAGAATGGGGACACAGACGGTCGAGGCGACGACGCCGATCGCGAGGGTGACACGCCGCTGGGCCGATGTCGCTCGTCGGTCGATGCCGATGGCGACGGGTTGAGCGATGCCTGCGAATGTCGGCTCGGGACGAGCTCGGGGACGGCCGATACCGATGCGGATGGGCTCGACGACGCCGCCGAGGTCGGAGGCGACTGCTCGTTCGACTGGAGCGAAGGGGACACCAATCCCCTTGTCGCGGACACCGATGGCGACGGCCTCGAGGATGGACGAGAGCGGGACCTATCGACCAATCCCCGCAAACCCGACACGGATGGCGACGGACTCGACGACGCCACCGAGGTTAAAGGCCCGACCGATCCGCTCGAGCCCGATACGGATGGAGACGGCCTCGATGACGGTATTGAAGCCGATACCTGCACCGATCCGACCGCCCACGATACGGACTCGGATGGTATCCCCGATGGAGTCGAGGATGCCGACGGCGACGGACGCATCGGAAGCTGTCCCAACCGACGCTATTCGCGGAGCTGTGCCGACGGCGAGACCGACCCGTGCGAGGCTGATAGCGATAGTGACGGCTTTACAGACGATCGCGATACCTGCCGACCGCGACACACCCGATCGCTGATCTCGCCTCGCATGGTGGCCAACTCGACGGGAAACTACCGGCTTGCGCTTCCATCCAATGCCCGAACCGACGACGTCGACACCTCGTCGGGCTCGCTCCGTGCTCACCTCTTTGTCGACCCGGCACGCCGCTACACGG
>JAQCND010000608.1 GCA_028274765.1 Bradymonadaceae bacterium | reverse complement strand
TTCGTCGTCGGGATTTATGGAGGCTTCATCCAGGCCGGTGTCGGGGTCTTGATGCTCGCCACGCTCGTGCTGGGCGCCGGCTACGAGGTTGTCGAGGCCAACGCCGTCAAACTCTTGATTGCCCTCGTCTTTACCTCGGGAGCGCTCGCCGTCTTTCTCTACAACGGACGGGTCAACTGGGCGTATGGCGCCCTCCTGGCGGTTGGACAGGGCACCGGAGCCTGGCTGGGCGCCCGATTTGCCGTCGAGAGCGACGAGGCGGCTCGCTGGATCCGACGACTTCTGATCGGCATCGTCACGTTCGCGGCCCTCGAATTCTTCGGGGTATGGAATTGGATCCTCGTTGCGATCGGCGGTTCGAGCGCATAATCTCTTCGGTAGGTTTTTGTCTCAAGCCCTCCTCACGCCGGGGTTCATCGTGCGACTGGCGCACGCTGTCGCTGACCCTCATGGCAGTGCTGTGTTTCTACACGGCGCCTTCGTAGGTGGCGTGGTATCGCCGGCACAACCGAGGTGCCTACGTCGTCATCCTCAATCTCTTGCTCGGCTGAACGATGCTCGGATGGCTCGTCGCGATATTCTGGGCGATGAGCGGAGAGGGGCGGTAGACGAGCCGAGCTATCGACCGAGTCTCCTCGGTGACGCGTCGAGACAACAGGGCTCGAACGATCTCTAGACGACGAGATCGTACATCAATCGGGTGACCCCGACGACGAGCCCGGTCGACAGACCCGCCAGTCCGAGCGCGGTGCCGCCGTAGAGGTAGAGCGGACCCGAGTGCGGATGAAGCCACATCAGCACCTCGAGCAGCCCCCACGTGTTGACGATTCTAGGCCCGATCGCCACGAGCGCCACCACCACGGTCAGTCCCGCCCAGATCCCCGAGACGCCTGCCTCGGCGAGGTTCGACTGATAGTAGCGCTTCTGGACGAGCCCCAGCCACTCGACGAGACGCATCCAGAGGATCGTGACGACGACCAGCACGCCGACGGCCAGCGCGATCGATTCGGCGAACGACGTGAACACCTCGGAGGGATTCTGAGTATCGAATTCGATCGATGCGTAGAGGAGTTGGTTGATAAAATACCACGACGAGGCGGGCACCAATCCCGGAACACCTCGGCTCACCCAGCATTCCACCCACGACGTCCAACCTCTCGACGTATCGTCTAACATCATCCTCTCGTTCGAGCGAATATCCAGTGCCATCACATGCGCATGGTGCTTCCATGCATGGGAGGTCTGAGACGTACGACCCGAACCGATCCGCGACGTCTCGCGGCTTCGATGTCGGGCTACACCTCGGTTCTTACATGGAGGTTACTGTTGGCTCGTGGATCGGTCCAGTGTTCGCGAAAGCACTATCGGCCGAGCGCCGATCAGCAGATCGGGCCACGAGCCCTGAATCGACGTGCGCGGATACGGGGCCGTGAAACGCTCCTCGATCACTTCAATATGGTTCCTCGAGCCAGACGATTGCAAGCCCTCATGGCATGACGAGTGCCATCATCAGCCGTGGGTCCAGCTCTGAGTGAACGAATCGCCTCACGCCTTCCGACAGGGAGTCGCTCGGCGACGTCAACGCCATTTCATACGATTGAGCCAAACATATGCATCACATCCTACTTGCTCCTGCCTTTATATTGGCTTGCTCATGCCGTTCGGGGCTCCGATAGAGGGGACTCCATTCCTTTGATCTCCGGGCTCGCGCCCGGAGCTCGATGCTGTCGCCGCTTCCGGCGGCTCTCCAGGCGCCCATCGATGCAGATCGATGAAACAACGTTTACCCGTGAGGCCGATCATGTCACAGACGTACAGGGAGGCTCCAGGAGACGCGACACCGTCGCGAGTTCCCCACAGGTCGTCATCGTACTCCTGCATTCCAACGGGGCGAGCGGAGGAATCGGAGTGTGTGATGGTGTCTTGGAGTGCGTTTCACAACGGTCGATACTGGATTGGGAGCACCAGCGGCTCGCCGGCTTGGGTCGAAAAGCAATCAGTGTTGAACCCCACTCTCAGGAGCATTGCACATGAACTCATACCCCGCAGATTCGAGGGGGCTGGGCGCCCGCTTCTCGAGGTAAACATCCCCGCTGGCCGATCGCCGCGAGTTCCGCGTCGAGAGGGGAACGAGATAACAATTCGACGCAATCACGGGTGGCGAACCTCGAGTGTGGTGGCTGAACGTCTCATACGATGGACCCGGCCGTTGTCCCCTTCTCCTTTACGGCACTCACGAGTCGCGCTACATCTCCTCGTCTTTCCGTAGCGATCATCTGAGGCACATCGAACCCCGATGGGACTCCATCCATCGCATTGAAACAGCGAGGTTTTAGGATGAATGACGAGTTCGCCCGTCCCGACGAGCTTCAGCAAGCCCTCGAGGCCCTACGGGCGGCGGGAAGCGTGCCACCATCGCAAGCCTGGGAAACCCTCGCCGACTGGGAGGGCAACGGCGTCACGCGAGCCCTCGTCGACGTGATGCGCGACGGCGGCCAGGCGGCCATTCACGCCGTGCGCATCCTCGCCGAACGCGAGGACACCGAGAGCATCGAGCCGATGGTCGATACGCTCGTCCACGGCGATGTCGAGAAGCTGCTGCGCGACGAAATCACCTTCGCCTTCCGCACCTTCGGGGAATTAGCCCTCCCCTCACTTGCCAAGGCGTACGACCGCGCTCGCGAATTCGATCACCGCCGAGCCATGTCGACGCTGCTCGAGGCCGCCTGGGAGACCGGCGTGAGTACACATCGAATGAGTGAGATGCTCGCCACCCACGTCGCCTACGAGCCGGCGATGGTACGTCGGATGCTGACCGAGTACGATTCGGCCGACGAGGTCATTTCGCTCCTCGAAGCACGAGCCGCTGCCATCCCCGAACTCGACGATGACGATCGCCCCGGCGGTGACACCATCCAGGCCCTCTGGAACACGATCGAACAGCTCGGCGGCGACGTCCCCGACGCCCTTCGCCGCGAGATAAGCCCCTCGCCGGAGTCGCTCGAGGGCGTCGCGACCGGGGCCGAAGCCTACATCAAGGGAGCGGCCGATGGCGAGTCGTCGAACGACGAGAGTGACACTCTGCCGCCCGAACTCGAGCGCGTAGCAAACCAATCAGAGTCATCCCCTGATGAGGCCGACGATGCCCCCCCCGACGCCGACGTCGGCCGCAACGAGCCGTGTCCATGCGGAAGCGGTCGCAAATACAAACAGTGTTGTGGACGCAATCGGAGGAGATGAAGGAGAAGCTCGCCCGGTCGACGCAACAAACGCCGTCGATATGCCGACGATCATCGATGGAGGAGGATGCGGCGAGCTGTCAGGTGCGTGGAAGGAGCGAGCCGCCCTCATCACCCGGTTTGCATGGGTGAGCCTACCCCTCGAACGACTGGCCGGTTTGCGGCGGGTAGCGCACACGCGGGTGCGCCGGAGGGCCCCATGTGGAGACGTGTATCTGGAAATCGCGAGCCCCCCCCGCTGCGATGGAAGCACGCCCATGTTTCGATCGCCCCGTTGAGTTCGCGTGTTCGGCGCGAGTGGTCATATCGAGGCCGAAACTTCAACGAGCGTGTTCCCACCAGCATTTCGGGATTCTCATGAAGCGTGGACTGGCCATGCGACGGGGATGTCGAGCGAGTCACGCTTCGACCTATCGAAGCGTCGAGAGGCCGACGGTCTCTGCTGTGCTGTCAAACGCTGTTTCATCGACCTGCGTCGATGGGCGCCTGGAGAGCCGTCGAGGACGGCGATAGCACCAAACTTCGGGCGTGAGCCCGGAGATTGAAGGCAGAGATGCTCCCCCATCCGAGCCCCGAACGAAGCGGGAGCAAGTAGGAGGTGATGCATATATTTGAGTCAATCGTATGAAATGGCGTTTAATGCTGATCTCACTCGGTCTGGGGGGAGACAACATTGCCAAGCCCGAGGTACTAGCTTACAACCATTCGACACGCCAGTGGGAGTGCGCTCTAGCTGAATTCGATACCCGCCACGGTTGTCATGGACAACGTCTCCGAGACTGCGCTCGACGGTGCCGCCGACGCCATCGCCGAAGCCGACGTCTTACTGATCGGAGCGGGGGCGGGGATGGGTGTCGATTCGGGGCTCCCCGACTTCCGGGGCGACGAAGGGTTCTGGACTAACTATCCCCCCTTCGAAGAGCGCGGCCTCGACTTCTACGATTTGGCCAATCCGAGGTGGTTCGACGACGATCCCGAGCTGGCCTGGGGCTTCTACGGGCATCGGCTCAATCTCTACCGAGAGACCGAGCCCCACGCAGGGTTCCATCTGTTGCAGGACTGGGCGGGCGAGATGACCCACGAGCCCTTTGTCTTTACCTCGAACGTCGACGGTCAGTTTCAAAAGGCGGGCTACGATCGCGAACACGTCCTGGAGTGCCACGGCACGATCCATCGATTGCAGTGCAAGGAGCCATGTCGGCGAGACATCTGGTCGGCCGATGGCGTCGAAGTCGAGGTTGACGAGGAGACATTTCGGGCCCGGGGCGAGCTTCCAAGCTGCCCCTACAGTACGCGGGTGGCTCGGCCAAACGTCCTGATGATTGGAGACTATACGTGGCTCGACGAGCGAACGTCGCGTCAGAAAAATCGCTTCGACCGGTGGCTCCGGGGGATCGAGCACAGTGACGTGGTCGTCGTCGAATGTGGAGCCGGGACGGCAGTGCCGACGGTGCGCCGCCAGTGCGAGCAGACCGCAACCCGCACCGACGGCACGCTGATTCGCATCAATCCGGACGAGCCTCGAGCTCCCGGCGATGCTATCTCCATTGCGGCCGGCGCCCTGGAGACGCTCCGGGCGATCGGCGATCGTCTCACTTGAATCCCTGTGGCAGGCGCCTGAGATCACCGCGAATCGTCTCCTCGTCGGCGTGGGTCAGATTCTTGCTGACCTCCTCGAGGATCGCAGTCTTCGTCGTCGATCCGACAGAGTTGCGGAGATGGCCGAGAAACTTCGGGGAGGCGATAATCGATAGGTGTTCGAACTCCCCCTTGGAACGGGCGCGGTCGAGGTAGTCGGCGACTTCGGAGGCGAACTGTTTTTTGGAGTGTTCGCGGGCACTCGGCTCGGTCGAGCTGCGGGCCGGCGTTCCTCCGGGACCGGACTGGTCCTGAAATCGTCCCGGCTTGTCGGTCACGAGATCGAGCTCGTCCTGGCGGCTCTCCTCGTGGTCCATTTGATGGAACTCCTCGAGCTCGCGTTGAGGCGAGGTCCCGCGAAAGAAGCGCGCCTTGGACGAGTCGGCGACGACAGTCCAAAACTGCATCGCAATCCTCCCGATCTGGGTTCGATGAGTGCGTGTGTCACGGTGCATGTACAACGTGACCACGACCGTTCGGGGGAACAATCGCCGCATCCGCTCCGCGCTCGTCACCGAACACGGCGAGCCACGTTCTCGAGGGGAAGGATGTCGACGTCTCGAAGGCTCACATGCGCGGAATGCGCGTTCTCAGCCCGACGTCTTCAGCACGGTTCGTGGTTGGAGCAGAAGCTCGCCGTCTCCCCCTCGCCTCGCCCGGGCAACTGCCGCGAGCTCGTCGTCGGGATCGGCGACTGCGATCGGATCGCCTTCTTTGATGTCGCGGCCCTCGAGCCAGGTATCGGGGAGCGTCGGACGCTGGCCGTATCCAATGGCTTCGGCTTCGTCGGTGTCGGCGTCGTAACGCGGGAGCGAACGGACGAGCTCGAGAGGCGATCGCAGATGGGGTTCGAGTTCGTCTTGCTCGAATGACGCCAGTTCCGTCGCCTCGTCGACGCGGAATTCGGCCTTTTCCGTCCGGCGCAGTCGAGTGACGTAGGCACAGGAGTCGAGAGCTCCGCCCAGATCGCGAGCGACCGATCGCACGTATGTCCCGGAGCGACATCGCATCTCGAGGGTGGCGTGCGGGGGTTCGAAGTCGACGAGGCTCAGCGATTCGATGACCACGTCGCGCGCCTCCAACTCGACGTCCTCGCCGGCTCGGGCGCGCTCGGACGCCCGCTCCCCATCGACCTTGATCGCCGAGTACGTCGGGGGCACCTGTTCGATGTCACCGACAAACGACGGGAGCGCATCGCGAATGTCCTCTGTCTCGATGTGCCCCCAGTCCTCCTCCTGAATGATGTCGCCGTCGGCATCGAGCGTGTCGGTCCGCTCACCGAGGATGATGTCGAACCGATATTCGGCAACCTCCAGATTGAGATACTGAAAGAGTTTCGTCCCCTTGCCGACGAGAACGATCAACAGGCCGGTTGCCTCGCGGTCGAGCGTCCCCCCGTGGCCGACCTGCGAGACGTCGGCGAGTTCGCGTACGTGTTTGACCACCTCGAAACTGGTCGTGCCTCGCGGCTTGTCGACGGTGACGAATCCATTCATCGAGCGACACCTCTTCTGGTGACGAGTGCAGATGAGCGTGACATGTTCTATGTCGTCGAGACGCACGTTTCGTCCGCCGCGGCGCGCGCTCTCTCGAGCGATGTCGACGAGCGAGACGAATCGTGCGAAAGGAGTTCGGAGCCTATCGAGATCGTCATCGAGAATGCAAGAAGAGTGTATCCACTCCGGGAGTCACGACATGAGTGCCGACAAGACGTCGCGACAGCGCCTCGTCGATCTTTTGACGCGAGGTGATTTCACCATCGAAAACATGGCGCGCTCCCTGGACATGCCCGTCCAACGAGTCCTGGACGATCTCGAGCACGTCCGCGAGTCGGTCGGCGATCGCTTCGAGATGCTGCCCCCGGAATGCAAGGGGTGTGGCTTCGTCTTCGGGGATCGCACGCGCCTCGATCGCCCCTCGCGCTGTCCCGAATGTCGCAAAGAACGCATCGACGGTCCGTGGTTCCACGTCGCCCCCGAGTGAACGGGGCGAGCGTCGTGCCACGAAGTAGAACGCGTGTCGCGCGACGCCCCCTCCGATCGGCCCCTCGAGGCGCAACTCATCTCCCGTTCGCGCCGGCGAGCTCGACGAGAAAAGAGAGCGACGAACGGTCAGGATTGCTGGAAGTCGCGAGCCCCCTGACCGTCGACCGACCAAGCGGCGCTCCCATCGACCGACTGGATGCCTTGCAGTGAGCAGGGAAAGCGCGTGATCGCGGAGACTCGAGGGGTCGTGGGGAAGACGCGTACCAGCTCGAGCACGATGAATTCGAGGCGGACAACGCGAGGTGCGACGATAGACACTTGAAAGGAATGGACACCACGCTTACAAGGCGGTCGCGGTTTTCACGGGCAATCGCTCCCCGACGACCGCCCTTCACGATCCCAATGTTGCTGTTCACGCCCCTCTGATCGCCAGCGGGTCTCCATGACGTTGCTCTGGATCATACTGCTGCCGCTGCTCGGGCTCGTATTGCCGTTGTTGGCGTCCAAACACAGCCGAGCGGCGGCGAGTATCTCGGCGTTCCTTCCGCCCGCCATCTCGCTCGGGCTCCTGTTGAGCCTGACTTCGTCGGCTTTCGGAGGCGAGCCTCTGATCGTCCGCTGGCCCTGGATGCCGGAATTCGGCATGAATCTGGCCCTCCGACTCGACGGACTGGGCTTTCTCTTTGCCTTTCTGATCCTGGCGATCGGTCTGCTGGTGGTGACTTATGCCCACTGGTATCTCCACCATGACGATCCCCCGGGGCGGTTCTTCAGCTCGCTTTTACTCTTCATGGGCGCAATGCTCGGGGTCGTCCTCTCCGAAAATCTCATGCTGCTGGTCGTCTTCTGGGAGTTGACCTCGATCAGCTCGTTTCTGCTGATCGGCTACTGGCACGACCGCCCCGAGGCCCGCGAAGGGGCGCGCATGGCGCTGGCGATCACCGGGAGCGGGGGACTGGCTCTGATCGGAGGGGCTCTGCTGCTCGGTCACATGGTGGGCTCCTATCAGTTAACCGAGATCCTCGCCAGCGGGGATCTCATCCGCAACCACGATCTCTACCTCCCGGCGCTCGCCCTCGTCTTGCTGGGCGCCTTCACCAAATCCGCGCAGTTTCCCTTCCACTTCTGGCTCCCCAACGCGATGACCGCCCCGACGCCGGTCAGCGCGTATCTGCACTCGGCGACGATGGTCAAAGCGGGTATCTTTTTGATGGCACGGCTCCATCCGGCGCTGGCGGGCACGGCGACCTGGGTGTTCGTGGTCTCGACGGTCGGCCTCGTCACCATGGTCGTCGGGGCATACGTCGCCATCAAAGAGCACGATCTCAAGGGATTGCTCGCCTACTCGACGATCAGCCACCTCGGACTCATCACGGCGATGCTCGGCTTCGGGGTCAAGCTGGCGGTGCTCGGGGCCATCTTTCACATCTTCAACCACGCCGCCTTCAAGGCGTCGCTCTTCATGACCGCCGGCATCGTCGACCACGAGGCGGGCACCCGAGACGTCCGGGAACTCGGCGGTCTCTACCAGTCGATGCCGATCGTCTTTACGCTCGGGCTCCTCGGCTCCGCCGCCATGGCGGGCGTGCCCTTTTTCAACGGCTTTCTCTCCAAGGAGATGTTCTTCCACGAGGCCGTCTACATGGCCGAACACGCCCCCTTCAAGGAGCTCACCGCGGCCTGGCTGTTGCCCGTGGTGGCGACGATTGGAGGCATCTTGAGCGTGGCGTATTCGATCCGCTTCGTCGTCGATACGTTTTTGGGCGAGGAGCCCGATTCGTTTCCCGGCCATCCCCACGACCCGTCGCTGGGCTTCTGGGGGCCAGTCGCCCTGCTCGTGGCCGTCTCGGTCGTCGGAGGCATCGTACCCAATCTCGTCGCCGGCTCGATGGTCGAATACGCGAGCACGGCGGCGAGCACCGGCGTCTCGAACCTCGAGGCGCTGCCCAAAAAGTACCACGGCATCAAGCTCTGGCACGGGTTCAACATCCCACTGATGATGAGTGGAATCGCCTTCGTCGTGGGCTTCGGGGTATTCACCGTGCGCGGCTCGATCATCTCCTTTCATGAGAGTCTCCCCGACGTCCGGGGCAAAAAGATCTTCGAGTCTCTGCTGTCGGGCTTTCGAGCGTTGAGTCGGACGGTCACCGAGAATCTCGAGAATGGTTCGCTGCAGCGCTACCTCGCGTTCATGATCGCGACGATCCTCGTGGCCGGCGGACTGCCGCTCTGGCAGAACGGCTTCGAGGTGGCGGGGGCGCGTTCGATGCTCGCGCCAGACGCCGTCTCGGTCATCGGATGGGCGCTGCTCGTCGTGGGCGCGGTGGCGGCGGCCTCGCTCCATCGGGCGCGCATCCAGGCGCTCATCTCGGTGGGACTGGTCGGGTTGATGATTTCGCTGGCCTTCGTCCAGTTCTCCGGGCCCGACCTGGCGATGACGCAGCTGTCGGTCGAGGTCGTCAACGTCATGCTGTTGCTTCTGGCTCTCTTCGGGCTTCCGGAGACCTCGCCTCGCGAGACGACCACGCTCCAGCGCATCCGCGACATCGGACTCGCCATTGGCGCCGGAGGGGGAGCAGGATTGGTCTCCTACGGCATCATGACGCGCGAATACGGGACGATCGGTGACTATCTGCTGACCCATTCCTACCCCGAAGGTTACGGCACCAACGTGGTCAACGTCATCCTGGTCGATTTCCGGGGCTTCGACACGATGGGTGAGATTTCGGTTCTCGTGATCGCGGCGCTCGGCCTCTGTAGCATGCTCACCGGCGACAAACCCGATGTCCCCTTCCCGCGGACGCCGGCCCGCGAGCGCTATCCGATGATTCTCTCGCACGTCGCCCGGCCGCTGATGGCCCTCGTCCTGGCGGCCGCCATCTACATCTTCCTCCGCGGGCACAACGAACCCGGCGGGGGCTTCATCGCCGGACTCATCACAACTGTGGCTCTCATTATTCAGTACGTGGCCCACGGACGAGACTGGGCGGACAACCGCATGCGCATGAACTTTCGGCTCATCGCACTCGTCGGGGTCTTGATCGCCGTCGCCAGCGGCATGGCCGCCTGGTGGTTCGATCTCGCGTTCCTGACCCAGGGAGTCACCAGGGTGCCGATGCCGCTCATCGACTACGTCAAGTTGCCCTCGACGATCGCTTTCGATCTCGGGGTCTTTCTGGCCGTCGTCGGGTCGGTCATGACGATGTTGCTTCGGCTCGGCGCCTTCAACCACGAGCAAGCCATGGGACCACGCGATCCGATGACTCCCAACAAAGAGGAGGACGACCCGTGGAAGCCCTAGTTGCCAGCGCCATCGGGGTCATGGTCGCCAGCGGGGTGTATCTTTTGCTCCGGGCCCGGACGTATCCGGTCGTCCTGGGGCTGACCCTGCTGTCGTACGCGGCCAATCTGTTCGTCTTCTCGATGGGGCGTCTAACGCTCGACGGCCCTCCGGTAGGCAAAGCCATCAAGAAAGTTGCCAAGACGGGAGAAGTCGCGCCGTTTGCCGACCCTCTCCCGCAGGCACTCGTGCTGACCGCCATCGTGATCAGCTTCGGCATGACGGCCTTTATCGTGGCGCTCGCCGTCAAGAGCATGGCGACCCTCGAAACCGATCACGTCGACGGAGAGGAGCCCTCGTCGTGAATCTATTCTTGTCCATTCTCAACGAACACTGGATCTTGATGCCCCTGCTGATACCCATGCTGGGGGCATTCGTGAGCCCATTCTTCGGACGATACCGACGGGCTCTCCAGCGTCTCGTCTCCGTGCTCGTCCTGGTGGCAACGGTCGCGGCGAGCGCGTATACCGTCGCCCAGGCGGCCGCCATCGAGGGGTGGTACGTCTATCAGCTTGGAAGCTGGTCCCCCCCGTTTGGCATCGTGCTAGTCGTCGACCGTCTGAGCGCTGCGTTCGTGGCGATGACCTCGATACTGGGGCTCTGTGCCCTCCTGTATGCCATCTGGGGAGACGACCGGCGAGACTCTTTCTTTCATTTCCTCTTTTTGGTGCAGATTGCGGGGCTCAATGGAGCCTTTCTGACCGGCGATCTCTTCAATCTCTTCGTCTTCTTCGAGATCCTGTTGATCGCCTCGTACAATTTGTTGGTGTATGGCAGTGGCTCCAAGCGCGTGAGGGCGGGGATTCATTACGTCGTCATCAATCTAGTGGGATCGGCCTTCTTCTTGATGACGATCGGCCTCCTCTATGGGCTCACCGGGACCCTGAACATGGCGGACATGGCGACTCAGATGGCGGCCCTCCCCCAGAGCGAAGCCGCCCTGGCCCGAGCCGGCGCCACGCTTCTAATCGTCGTCTTCGGCGTCAAATCGGCGCTCCTCCCGCTTTATTTCTGGCTTCCGCGAGCTTACAGCAGTGCCACCGCGCCCGTCGCTGCGCTCTTTGCGGTCATGACGAAAGTCGGGATCTACGCCATTCTCCGCACGTCGGTGATCCTCTTCGGCGAGGGCGCCGGCGTCGCCTCGGACATCACGGCGGGGTGGCTGATTCCCCTGTCGCTGGCGACGCTCGTCTTCGGGGTGCTGGGCGTAGCCGCCGCGAAGCGGCTGAAAGTGCTGGTCGCCTATCTCGTGGTGGTCTCGGCGGGCACTATTCTCGTGCCGGTCGCGATCGCGACCCCCGACAGCATCGCCGGCGCGCTCTACTACATCGTCCACAGCACCTTTGTGACGGGCGCGCTCTTCTTGCTCGCCGATCTGATCGCCGACCGGCGTGGTGACGCAGAGGATTCGCTCGACGACGGCCCCGCCATCGCCAGCCCCGCCTGGTTGAGCGTGGCCTTCTTTGTCGCCGCCATCGTCATCGCCGGTCTCCCGCCGACCTCCGGATTCATCGGCAAAATACTCATCCTGGAGTCGGCATTCGCCAGCGGCTGGACCGTCTGGATCTGGGCCGTCGTGCTGACGGGAAGTCTCCTGACGATCATCGCGCTCGTCGTGGCCGGTGCTCGTATCTTCTGGCACACCGACAAGGGAGAGGCAGAGACGACGCTGGCCTCGCCTCAGCGCGCCATCGCGCCCCTGATGCTGCTCGGCATCGTCGCCGGATGGACGCTTCTGGCGGGACCGGCTCACAGCTACCTGACCGATGCGGCCGAGCAACTGCTCGACCGAGAGCGATACGTCCAATCGATCGATCCCCAATCATTCGATGCGAGTGAACTCCAGAAACAGTACAAGAAGCAAAAGAAGAAGGGCTCGGACGAGTCCGGCCATAAACACTGATCTCGAGCCCCTTCGCCTCACGTGTCCCTCGTGATTGTCGAGACGTCATGATAAGCGCAACCGGCTTCAAGCTGTTCCCCCATCCGATCCTGAGCGTGATCATCTTTGCAGTCTGGCTCCTGCTGTGGAACCAGGTGACGATCGGTTACGTCACACTGGGGGTCATCACTGCTTTGACGCTCCCGCTGTTTGCGCGGCGATTCTGGCCGGACTCCCCCCGTGTGATCCGGTACGGACCGCTCTTGACCTACGGAGTCGTCTTCCTCTGGGACATCATCGTCGCCAACGTCAACGTCGCCATCCTCATCCTGAAGCCCAACTCGTCGCTCGAGCCGACGTTTCTGGAGATTCCGCTCGACATCGAGCATCCCTTCTTGATCACGATCCTCGCCAATACGATCACCCTGACGCCGGGGACGGTCTCCAGCAATGTTGCCGGTGACTATCAGACGCTTCTGGTGCACTGTCTCGACTGCGAGGACCCCGACGAGGAGATCGCTCGTATCAAAGCGCGATACGAGGATCGACTCGAGGAGATCTTCGAATGATCACGAGTTACGCCATCTACGTCACCTTCGCCTTCCTGGGGGGCGCCCTGGTGCTGAATCTGTGGCGCCTCGTCGTCGGGCCCGAGAATCTCGAACGGCTCCTGGCGCTCGATACCCTCTACGTCAACGCCATCGCCATCTTCATCACCGTCGGGATCGTCCTCGACAGCACGATGTTCTTCGAGGCCGCTCTCCTGATCGCCATGATGGGCTTTCTGGGGACGGTGGCGTTTGCCAAATACTTTCTCCGTGGCGACATCATCGAGTGAGGCTGACCATGGACGCTCTGCAATCGCTGCCCCTCGTGGCCGACATCGCCATCTCGTTCTTTCTGGTCGTAGGATCGATCTTCACGTTCCTCGGCTCGCTGGGCATCGTCAAACTGCCCGATTTCTATGCCCGACTCCACGGCCCTACCAAGAATACGACCCTGGGACTCGGGGGCATTTTGACGGCGTCGGCGATCTTTTTCAGCGTGAATCACGCCGGATTCACCCTCCGTGAGTTTCTGATTACGCTATTTCTCTTCATGACGGCTCCCATCAGCGCTCACTTGATGGCCAAGGCCGGACTTCACATGAATCGCGAGTTCATCGACCACCACAGCGGCGATGAAGAGATGTGCGAGCCCGCGGATCAGCGTTCGGAGTGACGTTCCAGACGGTCGGCTTTTGATGTTATCCTATCCGTGCCGATCGCGCCTCGGTTGCCCGTACACCCTTCCAGTGTTCGTTTTCTCAGACGTCTGCAGGTCTCATGCTCGACACCTCGCCGTCCAACCCCGAGACCGCGATTCGCACCGAGAAAGTCGCGATCGTCGGCGCCGGGTTCTCCGGGCTCTATGCGGCCATCGAGTTCAAAGAGGCCGGTTTCCGAGATGTTACGATCGACGAGGCCGAGGAGACGATCGACGGCACCCGGCGTGACAACACCCATCCCGGCTTTGGCTGCGACATCCCCTCGCATCTGTACTCGTATTCGCTCCATGCTCGGGCCGGGAGACAACTTCGAGTACTGGTGGTAGGAGACCCGGCATCTCAACGAGACCGATTATCAATTCATGTGGTGAGGTGAGAGATGGTTCGACTGCCAAAGCGACTGATGACGCGTCTGCTGGACGGCGTGTTCGGGGCGCCCGAACCGCTGGTCGAGACGCTCTTCGGGTCGCCTCCTCGCCACGATCGTGGGGCGCCTCTGGATCCTCAATTACACGTCTTGTTGAGTCTCCAGCAGATACTCGACCCGCCGGATCTCCACGAGCGCAGTGTCGAGGGCGCCCGAGAGTACTTCGCCCACATCAATCGTCTTTTCGATCGTACGCCGCCCTCCGTCGAGACCATCGACGATCGCACGATCGAGGGGCCAGCCGGCGAGCTCGACCTCCGCGTCTATCATCCCGGCGGTGAGCGCGGGTCTCAGCTTCCAGGGTGCGTCTTCTATCATGGCGGCGGGTTCGTCGTCGGCGACATCGAGACCTACGACGGGCTCTGTCAGACGATCGCCGCCCGGGCGAATTGCGGTGTCGTCAGTGTCGAGTACCGCCGCGCGCCGGAGCATCCCTTCCCGGCCGCCATCGACGACGCCACGGCCGCCTTCCGGTGGGTTCGCGACCACGCCGAGAGGCTAGGGTTCGATCCGACGTGTCTGACCGTGGCCGGCGATTCGGCCGGCGGAAACATCGCCACCGTCGTCTGCCAGCGACAGCTCGCCGACGATCGGCCGCTCCCCGAGGGTCAGTTTCTGCTCTATCCAAAGACCGATCATCGGAGTGGCTATCGCTCGCGGGAGCGTTTCGCCGAGGACTTCTATCTGACCGACGCGATGATCGCGTGGTTCTCCGAGCAATATCTCGGGGGGACCGGTGTCGACGCCGAGACCGATCCGCGCGTCTCGCCCCTTCAGTTCGACCGCCTCGACGAGATGCCACCGGCAGTCGTAGCGACCGCGGGATTCGATCCGCTTCGCGACGAGGGCAAAGCATATGCCGAGCGTCTCCGAAGCGAGAACGTCCCCGTCGTGCATCGGCGGTTCGACCGGCTCGTGCACGGCTTTGCGACCATGGGGGGCGTCATCGATGCAGCGGCCCGGGCGACGACCGACATCATCGACGTCTTTCGACGCGAACTGCGATCGTGGCGGAGCCGACGGGACAAGCGAGACTAACGTTGTGTCTCGACACGCTCATCGGAAGACGTCGGGAGCGAAAGTCATGTCTTCCGGTGTCTGGCCCTCTGGCTCGGTCCGATCGCGGCCGACCTTTGCTCATATCTAGAGGAGACTTCGATGGAGAGATTGCACGATAGAGTCGCCGCGATCACGGGTGCGGCCAGCGGGATCGGACGCGCCCTCGCCCTGGAGCTCGCCGATCGGGGATGCCATGTCGCCCTGGCCGACGTCGACGAGGAGGGCCTCGAAGAAACCGCCGAGGCGGTGCGCAGTCGAGGCGTGCGCGTTCACCAGCAAATACTAGACGTCTCCAAACGAGACGCCGTCTACGACTGGGCCGACGGGGTTGCCGACCATTTCGGGCGAGTCCATGTCATCGTCAACAACGCCGGCGTCTCCCTGTCGGCGACCGTCGAGTCGATGGAGTGGGAGGACTTCGAGTGGCTGATGAACATCAATTTCTGGGGCGTCACCTACGGCACGAAGGCCTTTTTGCCCCATCTCCGGGAGGCCGGAGAGGGACAGGTGGTCAACATTTCGAGCGTCTTCGGGCTCATGTCGAGCCCCACTCAGTCGGCTTACAACGCCTCCAAGTTCGCCGTCCGAGGATTTACCGAATCGCTCCGCGCAGAACTGGAGGTCGAGGACGCCCCAATCGGGGCCACGAGTGTCCATCCGGGAGGCATCGAGACGGACATCGTGCGCAACTCGCGGATCACGGAGAGTGCCAAACTCGGACGCACTGCCGACGAGTTGATCCAGGAGTTCGACGAGGAGATCGCGCGGACCAGCCCTGAGGAGGCGGCGCGTCAGATC
>JAQCND010000572.1 GCA_028274765.1 Bradymonadaceae bacterium | reverse complement strand
GATCCGCTGACCGCGATCGACCACGGTGAGCTGAAGCCGGCACTTCGTATCCTGGGCGCCAGTTCCATAGGGCAGAGACTGGAGCTCCCTGCGTCCAAAGGGGGCCAGATCCAACAGGATTTGATTACGCAGTGACACCATGTCGTTGGGACTGTTAGCACTCCACGCCACCCGAACCCGCGTCGCCGAATGCCCGTCGTGGGTCGTATACGAGGGAAGTGTCTTTTGGACATTGAAGGCCGACCCGAGCCGATTGTCGGCCAGCTTCTTGGCCTCGGTGGCGAGTGACTGAGCTTTCGTCGAGAAGACGAATCCCCGGAGATCGACAGTCGAGTGGCTGTACGTGGCGGCCCCGTTGGCGTTTTGCGTGCCGCTCTGGAAGGTCAGGTTCTGGTACGATTCGACGGCATCGGGGAGATGAAACGCCCAGTCGCCCCCCTGGTTCGAATGGTTCGTCCCCGACGACGAGGGCGACGAGGAACGGCCGGAGGCATTGAGACACGTCTGAGTCCACTGGCGATTGCCATCCTTGACGCCGTCGCCGTAGGTCGAGGTATCGGTCGGATCGAGGCCTAGCTTGACTTCGTCGGCGTCCTCGAGGCCGTCGCCGTCGGTATCTTTGGTCGTGGGATCGCTTCCGTACTGATTGACTTCCTCGTTGTCGTCGAGACCGTCCCCGTCGGTGTCGGCCTCGTTCGGATCGCTGGTCCCCTGAAATTCCTCGCCATCCTCGAGGCCGTCGCCATCGGTATCCTTGGTCGTGGGATCGGTGCCCGCGTTGATCTCATTGCCATCCGAGATACCGTCCTTGTCCGTATCGGCCACCTCGGGATCGGTACCGTGTTGCTCGACCTCCTCGCCATCATCGAGCCCATCATTGTCGGTATCGGCCTCGGTCGGATCGGTATCGTGTTCGTCGAGCTCGGCTTGGTCGTCGAGGCCATCCGTATCGGTATCGGCCTTCGCCGGATCGGTGCCATGAGTCTCGACTTCGGCCTGGTCGTTCAGTCCGTCGCCGTCGGTATCCGTCTCGGTGGGATCCGATCCGTGATCGTTCACTTCGGCTCCGTCGTCGAGGCCATCGCCGTCGGTATCCTCGGTCGTCGGATCGGAGCCGTGGGTCTCGACCTCCGCCCCGTCGTCGAGACCATCTCCATCGGTATCCGCCTCCGTCGGATCGGTCTCCAGCTCCTCGACTTCGCGTCGATCTTCGAGGCCGTCGCTGTCGGTGTCCTCAACCGTCGGATTGGTCCCTATCTCCTCGACCTCTCGACCATCGTCGAGGCCGTCGCCGTCGGTATCGGGATCGGTTGGGTCCGTGCTCGGACGCCCGAAGACCTCGTTTCCATCCTCGAGGCCGTCGCCATCGGTATCGGGATCGTTCGGATCGGTCCCCTGATTGGCCTCCCCGCAGTTGTCGAGCCCATCGTCGTCGGAATCGAGCGCGGGATCGCAGTCGGGGTCGGGGTTTGTGCTCCCGTCGGGATCGCCCGAGGAGGTGACATCCGTCATCTCGGACGTCCCTCCGTCGTTGCGTTCATTTGTCATGCCTCCCGCATCCGCTCGCGACCCATCGTCGGGCGGACGACAGCGACCTTCCGAGCCACAGACTCGTTCTCCTTTGCACTGGGTGTCGTATTGACAGCCCGAGGACGAAGAGTTGTCGGAATTCCCACTACAACCGACCGCCATGAAGGCACACGAAAAAACGAGAATGACACTCCATCGTTGTCGCATAGCGCATCACTCAATACAAAGGTGACAAAAATTGGGCTGCAATCCCCAGACACGTGACGTGGCTCGAGTTCAGATGCTAAAGAGATGCTTAACACACCCAGAGCCTGCCTCCAATCGCATATGGGTTGAACGACGAAGGCCGTCGCATCCCGCGGAGCCCCCCGGACCGCTCCTCGCGTCTGCGCGAGATTCAGGCGTCGGCCCCTCCCGGCGTCGCACGACGGAGACGGTTTCGCCAGATCTCGGGAGTCAGCTCGGCGTATGTCTCGCGATCCTCGTCGTAGTAAAAGAGCGGATCGTCCACGGATTCGGGATGGGCGCCCTCTTGCTGGAGCTGACGTTTGACGTACTTGAACGTGTTGGTCACTTCCAGTTCGTTGACGATGCGCACGAAACGAGGCCGAGCCGCGCGGAATAGATGATCGGTCATCACATCGTAGAATGCCTCGCCATCGAACTCCTCGCCGTCGTTCAGCACCATCGCCGCCATACCGGCCCGCCCCTCGTGGCCCGGTACCTCGACTCCGTAGACGACGGCGTCGCGGCAACACGAGGCCCGTCTGACCACTCGAACGACCTGTTCGGTCGAGACGTTTTCGCCGAGCCACCGGAACGTATCTCCGATGCGATCGACGAACCAGTAATCCCCCTCCTCGTCACGGCGGAGGACGTCTCCGGTGTTGAACCACGCATCGCCCAATTCGAGGGCATCGCGGACGATCTTGCGTTCGGTCTGCTCCTCGTCGAGATACCCGTCGAAATGGGCGAGGGGATGCTCGTCGCCGATGCGAGCCAGGAGGAGCCCCGTCTCCTCGTCGTCGACCGTCTGGACGAAGCCGTCGGGGCCGCATTCGGGTTCCCCCGAGGCGGGATCGTATGCAATCAATTCGACCTCGTTGGTCCCCGGCAGGGGACGCCCCACTGAACCGATCTTGTCGCCGGTGAGATTCGCCAGACAGACGTTGCCCTCGGTGGAGCCGTAGAATTCGAGGACGTCGACGGGCCCGAAACGTCCGAGGAGTTCCTCCCAGACGTCGGGGCGCATGCCGTTGCCGACGAACTGTTCGACCGGGTGGGTCGATTCGTTCGGGGCCTCGGGCGCGTTGACCAGGTATCGACACATCTCGCCGACATAGAAGACCACCGTCACACCATAGCGACGCACTTCGTCCCAGAAACGCTCGACCGAGAAGGTCGGGGCCAGCGCCAACCGGGCCCCTCCCACCAGTGCCCCGCCCACCGCCACTAACATACCGGTCGCGTGGTAGAGCGGGAGCGCACAGTAGACCGTATCGTCGGGCGTGAGTTTACAGGCGGCCGCCGTGCCGAGTGCGGCCAGTGCCCATCGTCGGTTGGTGATGCGAGCCGGTTTCGGAAAGCCGGTCGTCCCCGACGTGAAGATGAGCATCGCGAGTTCGTCCGCTCGGCCCTCGTCGACCTCCCATTGGAGGGGAATCTTCGGGGGCTGTTCGTCGAGCTCGGCCTCGAGATCTCGCGTATCGTCTGGCAACTTGTCGTACGACTCGGCGCCCTCGAGCACGCCGACGGGTCCCTCGAAGCCCTCCCGGGCCTCCTCCATGTGCGCAGCATCGGTAACCAAATAACCGACGTCACCGGCGTCGAGTCCTTGGTCGAGCGACATGCCTCGCATACCCGAGTTGAGGAGCACGGAGACCGCCCCGATGCGATTGGCCGCCGCCACGACGGTCAGAAAGTCGGGGTGGTTGTCCATCAGGACGCCGATATGGTCGTCGGGGCGCACGCCCCATTCGAGCATCACGGCGCCGAGCGCACTGACGCGTTCGTCGGCCTCGCGATAAGTGAAGGCGCGATCCTCCCACAAAAAGAAGGTCTCGTCCGGGATGGCGCGAGCCTGCTCGGCGAGTGCCCGTCCGAGGCTGACCTGTTGATCGTCGCGTAGGCTGTCGAGGCGGGCGAATCGTGGAAGCTGCCAGCGCAGTGCATCGACGATGCCTCCCACTTCGCGCGAGACGTCACCGAGACGATGCCAGAGCCCATCGATCAGTTCGGTCGCCAGGTCGTACATGGCCTGGGCGCCGTTGTCGCGGTAGGGGACGATCTTGCTGGACTCCCGGCCGCCGTCCTCGCTCTCGGGCGTGTCGTCGAGAGGGGAAGGAGGGTCGCCTTCTCCCTCCTGCCAGTACACCCACTGGGCGACCGACGGCCAGGTTGTCCCAACCGCCTTGGAACCGACCACCAGGCCGAAGTGGCCGGTCGAGAGTTCACAGGAGTAAATCGAGGCCTCGGGGGCGGCGTCCTCGATGCCGCGCACCGCGTCGGGACGGGCGAGATCGTCGCGAGTCCCGGCAACATAGAAAATGGGCACGTCAACGTCCGCCAGGCTGATCGTGCGATCGTCGACCACGAAGCCGCCCTCGGCGAGTCGATTGTCGACGATCACGGACTCGATGAAATCACGGAGCGCCTCGCCGGGCCAGGCGACGAATCCATCGCCGTCGAGAAAGGCTCGCTTGGGTTCGCGCTCCTCGACCTCGTCGCGATCGTGGAGGACGCTGATGAAGTCGACGAGGTGCTTGAGCTCCTTGCCGGGATTGAGCATCTTGAAGCCCCGGCTGGTCAGCGACCCCGGGAGCGCATCGAGTTCATCGAGGACGTTCGAAAACCCGCTGTGGGCGAGTTTGAGGATGCGCTCGGCCGTGTCGTCGTGGACCTCGACGGGGAGATTGCGGCGGATATCGACGGGACTGCCGAAGGTGACGAGCGAGGCGAGCCCTCGAGAGCGGCGGTACGCGGCGGCCTGGTAACCAAACATGCCGCCCTGCGAATAACCAGCCAGATGGACGTCGCGTCCGGTCCGTTCGCGCACCTCGTCGATCGCCGTGTCGACGGCCAGGATGTGATCGTCGAGATCCCGGTCCAGCCCCTCTTCGTGCCTCTCGGGCGCCCCGTAGTCGACCAGCCAGACGTCGAGTCCCTCGGCCACCAACAGGTTGACGGCGCTCAATTCCGGCGAAATGTCGTAAATGTCGGATTTGACCATCAACGGAGGCACCAGAAGAACGGGGGGAGCCCCCGATTCGACCTCGTCGGGGTGATAGTGGCGCAAGTCGAAGACGTCGTGCTCCGAGACCACCTCGAAGGGGGCCTGATAGGGCCCGCCGAGTCGTCCTTCACTCAAGATTTCAAATGCATTCTGAGCCCCTGCCCCGACCCGTTCGATAAGTTCGTCCATATCTTGGCTCCGAGATCGAACTCGCGCGATGAATGCGCAGTTGCGCCTACATTTGGAGGCGCAACGTACAATGGCGCTCGTCTCCTCGACAAGGGTCGCAACAAGGGGCGTTCGCGAGACGGACGTTCGAACTCGTCGTGCCACTTGCTGCGCGTCCAGAGGGAAGGTCCGGGGAGGACGAACGGCCCATAT
>JAQCND010000565.1 GCA_028274765.1 Bradymonadaceae bacterium | reverse complement strand
CCCGTACAGCATCCAGAGCTGACTCGAGAACGCCGTGACGAGCTCGAAACATGCCCCGGCCGAAATCGTAAACACGAGCGTCCACCTGCGCCCGACGCGATCCGAGACGTCGCCCCAAATCGGGGCCATTATGAACTGACCGAAGGCCTGCGCGGCAAATAGAAATCCGACATCGGTGGCATCTCCCCCTAACTCGTACGCCAGTGCAGGCAGAATGGGGATCGCGATGGCGAACGCCACCAGATTGAGTAGCAGCACTGGAAAGAGCCGTCGCAACGGCTTGTGCTCGAACATGGACATCCCTCGAACAAAGGGTACGATGCGAGGATGCACCCGGCGACAGGCCGGAATACACACGTCACTCGGCTGGTTCACCGAACGAGCTTTTCACGAAGACGACCTCGTCTTCCCCCCACCATAAGAAAGCCATCGTGCCCCGGAGAACGGAATATCCCTCCGTGTCGGAACGTCGGTGGAGACACGTCGAATGGCTCTCCCCGGAAAAGATGCGGGGAAAGGGACGATTCCCCTCGGACAAGGATGGTGTATACCCTGTCACCGCGAGTTGACAAGGCAATTACTGACGTCCCATAGTGAAATCTCCATCGGCGCCGCAAGGCACACATTTCGGGTGTTGGCCTCGAGAGCCTCGCGGCGACACGACGTACTCGCCGCGCACACGGCCTCAAGTTCAAAGCCCCTCGGCCGACCGTTCTCTCGATTCGAGGCACGTCGTCACCCGACGGGTCTTCACCCTACGGGCCCGTACAGCCTCTAGGACGGAATCCCGAGCGCGCGAGTTGTGCTCTCAATCGACCCAACCGAGGACCGACCACGTTGAATGCCACGCTAGCTTTGGCACTTGGGATCGTCGGATGTCTGATCTGCTCGTCCTTCTTCTCGGGATCGGAGACGGCTCTGACCTCCCTGAGCCAACCTCAAATTCAGCGCCTCGTCGACGATGGGGCAAGTGCCCTCAAGCTGTGGCGCGACGAGCCGATTCGGGTGCTGATCGCCATTCTGATCGGCAACAACATCTTCAACATTACCGCCTCGGCGCTGGCGACCGACCTCGCCCAGAACATCTTCGGCCAGGAGGCCCCCGAGGCCATTCCGATCGCCGTCGGGGTCATGACCCTGTTGCTGCTGACCTTCGGCGAGATCACGCCGAAATCGATCGCCAAACAGTGGGCCGAGCAACTGTCGGGACCCATCATGACCCTCATGCAGGTCCCTTATTTTATTTTTCTGCCCTTCACGCTCCTCTTTCGACGCTTGACCGGTCTGTTCACCAAAATCCTCGGCGATACGCCCGACGAGACGTTCGCCGCCGAAGAGATCGAGTATCTCGTCGACATCGGTTCCGAGGAGGGCAGTTTCTCGGAGGATCGCGAACGGCTCCTGCGGTCGGTCTTCGAATTTCCCGACACGACCGTCAAAGAGGTTATGATTCCGCGCACTGAGATGGTCACTCTCTCGGAGGACATGGAGCTCGAGACCGTCGTCGACATCCTCGTCGATTGTGGCCACAGTCGGATCCCCGTTTATCGAGAGAATCTCGACGACATCACGGGTCTCTTCTACGCCAAAGATCTGATCGGATTAGCGGGGCTCGGAGACGTCGATCATTTCGAGGTCTCGAATTACCTCCGAGAGCCCTATTTCGTGCCCGATAGCAAGGGCATCGCCGAACTCCTCTCGGAGTTCCAGGCCGAGCGGATGCACATGGCGATCGTCGTCGACGAGTTTCGAGGCACGGCGGGTCTGGTTACCCTCGAAGACATCATCGAAGAATTCTTCGGGGACATCCAAGACGAATACGACGCCGAAGTTCCGCCCATCCGTCCGATCGACGATACGACCGCACGCGCCGACGCTCGAGCTGACCTCGACGATATCGAAGAATTCTACGACATCGAGCTGCCCGAAGAACCGGACTACGAGACGCTCGGGGGCTTCTTGATGGCGGAATGTGGCTCCGTCCCGGAATCGGGCGACGAAATCGAACATGAACACGTCATCTTCCGGATCCTCGAAGCCGACGCCAAGGGCGTGCAGACAGTCGAAGTCGAGCGAGGGGAACTGCCCGATCGGAAGGAGGACAATGATGACGACGAAGAGTCGCCGCGAGAGCTCGACGAGCCGGACTCGCCCGACAACGACTCCACCGATCCCGATCCGGATCTCGACGATGAGCCGGAACGACGCGAGCCCGTACCATGATGCGCCGATCGGCGAGCCGACACATCCGGGCCGGCGGCTGTGGGGATCCGTCCTTGATTCGGGGGATGGCCTCGGCAATATCGTTTCTCGAACGTGAGATCGCGCCCGCGACCTCACTTCGCTCCCCCCGAGGGTCGTCCCGCGAACGGAGCTCGATCCCTCTTGTCTCACGAGGGACTCGTCCCGCTCTCTCGCGTGGACCGCGGGGTTGAAAATATGAATACATCTCCCCGATCGACTTCATGGACGACGATGACGAAGGTTCGATCAATGCAACTAGGAGCATGGACATGACTCGCGCCAATCGCTGCACCCAGCTCATTCTCTCGACCTTCGTCGCGGCGATCGGCCTCGCCGGGCTCGACATGCCCGACCATCCGGGGAGCGCGCTCGAGCCCGCTGCATGGGGGATGTCGATCACCCACGCCGCTGAAGACGATGCGTCCTCCTCGAGTGAAAACGAGGACTCGGGGGCCTCCGAATCGACCTCGAACGAGACTCGACAGGAGGGAGACGACGATTCGATGTCGGCCGAATCGATCGCCCAAAAGGTGCAATCAATCTACAGCGATACCGACGATTTCCAGGCGGAGTTCAAACAGACCTACCGCGATGTCGCCGCCGGCGACACCAAGGTGCGATGGGGCAAAGTCTACTTCAAAAAACCGGGCAAGATGCGGTGGGACTACTACGAAGACGAGTCTCTCGAGTCGCGCACGAAGACACTCGTCAGCGACGGCGACATTTTCTGGATTTACGAACTCGAGTTCGATCAGGTCTTCAAAAAATGCCTCGGTGACAGCCAACTGTCGACGAGCCTGAAGTTTCTGATGGGACAGGGCGAACTGCTCGAGGACTTCGAGGTCTCGATGACCGACGACTCCACTTTCGAGACCCCCGAGCTGGCTCTCGTCCCCAAAGAGCCGACCTCGAAGTACAAGAAAGTCCACTTCCAGGTCGATCCCGAGACCTATCGAGTCGACGAGACGACGGTGTTCGACCCTTACGGTAACACCAACACCATCGATTTCCGCACTATCGAGATCGACAACAATCTTCCGGACTCGGGGTTCGAATTCGAGGTTCCGGAGGATGCGCGTCTACTGAACCGAGAGAAGGATTGCAGTTGAGAGAGTCGAGCGCGTCGCTGGTGCCGATCTGGGGCATCGGCCTCGCGGGGGCTGTCGTGGGACTCACCTTCGTCTGGCATGCATCGCCGGCCCCCCCCGACTCCGCGTCCCGTGCCCACG
>JAQCND010000549.1 GCA_028274765.1 Bradymonadaceae bacterium | reverse complement strand
GGGCCTTCCGGATCGACTCGATATCGGTTCGGAGCGCCAGCATCCCTGTGAGCCGGCTGGAAGCCCACTTCCGGAGGACGTACAGGGGCGCTCCGAAGCTGGGCCTTCCGGATCGACTCGATATCGGTTCGGAGCGCCAGCATCCCTGCTGGCACGTGGCTTCAGCGACGCCCTGGCGGGAGGATGGAGGTGGCATAACGAGGAACGAACCGTGAATGTGTGGCTTATACCTCTAATACGATCGCCCTGCCATCAGACCGAGGGCGCTCGCATGTGCCTCCATTCCCCCTTCTATCCCGTCGGGGGTGTATCGGAGCATGACGAACGTCCAGTCTAAGGCGGCAACACGGCCTCGTGAAAGTCGAGCCGGAGGTCGTCGATGCGGTCGTTGTCGCGGCTCGGATAGACGCGATTGGTCAGCAGGACGGCGATCAGTCCTCGATCGCGTTCGATCCAGATGGAGGTGCCGGTAAAGCCCAGGTGGCCGATGGTGTCTT
This sequence comes from Bradymonadaceae bacterium, assembly GCA_028274765.1. Taxonomy (GTDB): domain Bacteria; phylum Myxococcota_A; class Bradymonadia; order Bradymonadales; family Bradymonadaceae; genus CAJXPB01. The sequence goes on along the minus strand of JAQCND010000549.1, from coordinate 6,865 downwards.
CTGCCTGAAACCCTCGCCCCGCACTGCTCGGCTCGCCACTCGGGGTGTCCCATCCGCCCACGTGATGGCCGAGTCCTCCGTTCGCTCGCAGCGACCAGCTCATACGAAGCGTCTCCGCCTGGACCAAGGGGTCGCGTTCAAGGGAGGCGTCGCGATCGATCGCGGCCATGTGACACCCGAATCGCCACACGTCGCGCGCCGTACTGAAGACCCCGGCGTGCCCCGAGACGCCCCCCAGCGCCGCCGTGTTGCGATCGTGGACGACGCCGGCGACGAGACCGCCGCGATCGGGCATCTCCTCGGTGGCGACGGCGCCTTCGAGGGGCACGCCTTCCGCGCCGAGGGGCGCAAACGCCGTGTGTCGCAGGTCGAGCGGCTCGAAAATGTGAGTCTCGGCGAGCTGTTCCAGTGATGCGTTGTAGACCACCTCGAGCATCGTCGCCAGCAGGATGTAGCCGAGATCCGAGTATACCTCGCGCTCGCCGGGTGGCGCCTCGAGGCCGAGCTCGGCGATGTGACGACAGGCGCGTCGGCGGCGTGCTCGCCCTCTCTTTGGCCAGGAGTCGTCGCGTTCGGGACTCGGCCGGTGAAGGTTCTCGTAGAGCGGAGTCCAGTCGGGCAACCCCGAGGTGTGATTCGCGAGCTGCAACAGCGTCGGCTCGTCGACTCCAGAGACGGCGAGCGAGACGTTCAGATGGGCGTCGACCGGGTCGTCCCAGTCGAGACGTCCCGCCTCGACGGCCTGCATCAGGAGCGTCGCCGTCACCATCGGTTTGGTCAGACTGGCGATATCGAACCGGGTGTCCCCGTCGATGGCGTCCCCCGATGCGTCGAGCCGCGTCCGGCCGAGCGCTTCGTCGATCTCGATACCCCCCTCGACCGTGCCGACGACCGCCTGCAGCGCCGAACAGACGGCTGTCTCGCCGATCAGGTCGATCTCGTCGGTGACGGCTCGGTCGAGAAGCTCGTGTACGTCGTCTCGTTGTTCCCTCATCGCCTTGCCTTCTTCGACGCATTGGAGTCACTCGGAGGTGGAACGGCATCTCTACACGGACGTCACAGCACCGAGATACCGTCCCCTCGCCCCTGTCGGGCCCGAGGGCATGACTCTCCGCGTCGATGTTGCTCAACTCTCCGCATCGGGACGAAAGCCAACCGAGGGGCTCTCGTCGTCGAGCTCCTCGTCGGCCGCTGCGCGAAGCATCTCCATCGCGACGCCCTCGTCGGCGCGAGCGGCCCGAAAGGCGGCTTTAAAGACGGCGTTTTTGATGCGCCCCCCCGTCAGTGGAAACTGCTGGCCGAGGGCCTCGACGTCGATGGATTCGGCGCGCGGGACGTCCTCGGGCAAAAGCGTCTGCCAGATGCGGGCGCGGAGTTCGGCATCCGGGTGAGGAAACGTCAACTGATAGGTCAATCGCCGGTCGAGCGCCGGATCGAGCGCATCGGGGCGGTTGGTCGCCAGCAGCACCAGGTCGTTGTGTCGTTCCAGTTCGCCGAGCAGGACGTTGACAGCGCTGTCGTCGTGTCGCGAGGCGCGCTGTTCGCCGCGCTCCATCAGCAGGCTGTCGGCCTCGTCGAGAAAGAGTATCGCATTGTGGGCTTTGGCGTCCCGAAAGAGTTGGTCGAGATTCTTCTCCGTTTCGCCGACCCACTTGGACTTCAGAGCAGGGATCGAGCCCACCAGCAGGGGACGATTGAGCTCGTTGGCGATCGCTTCGGCGCACATCGTTTTGCCCGTCCCCGGTTCGCCGGCAAACAGCGCCGACAGGCCCTTGCCGTAGGAGAGATGCTCCCCGATGCCCCATCGCTCGAGGACCTGGCGGCGATTGCGGCTCGCCTCGATCAGTTCCTCGACCCGGTCCTGTGTCTCCTCGGGCAGGACGACGTCCTCGAGGCGCACGTTTGGGTCGACGACCGGCGTCTCGCCCTCCGAGATGGTTTCGACCTGGCGTCGGGCGGCCCGCTGCAGCGAGGCCATGTCGATATCTGGGGTCTCTTCTCCGCGATGGACGGCGTCGGCGACGGCGGTTAGGACGGCATTTTTAATCAGCCCACCGGTCATCTCGAATCGATCGGCCAGCGCCTGGAGGTCGACGTCGTCGGCGATCGGGGCCTCGTCGGGGAGGTGTTTGGCCCAGATGTTGCGGCGCGCCACGCGATCGGGTTCGGGAAATTCGACCTTGATCAGAATGCGGCGTTCCAGCGCCTCGTCGAGCTGCTGCGGGAGGTTGGTCGCCAGGATCGCCACGCCCTCGAAGCGCTCGAGCTCTGTCAGCAGCATCGTCATCAGCGTGTTGCCCTGCCGCCGATCCCCAAAGAGGACCTCGCATTCATCGAAAAAGAGCAGAGCGTCCTTCATCTGGGCTTCGCGAAATAGCCCTGGCAGAAAGCGTTCGGCCTCGTGCTGATTGACGAATGTCGGAATGTCGACGTTCAACACGCGCTTGTCCATGGCATCGGCAACGGCGTGGGCAGTCATCGTCTTGCCGGTGCCGGGCTTGCCATAGAAGAGCATCAGCGCGCCCCGGCCATAGGAAATGACGTCGTCGAATCCCCACTCGCGACGTTTCTCGAGGTAGGTACCGTGCTGGTCGATGACCGAGCGGATGCGCCGCTTGTCCTCGGGGTCCAGCACCACCTGATCGAACGTTGCGATGGGCTCCTCGACCGACGAAAACTCGAGAAACTCATCGGCCAGCGAGTCGTCTCCGATCAGATAGGCGAAGGTCCGACTCGACAGCTCGATGCCCGTGCTGAGGAGATCTTCCGGCGAGTCGAATCGCTCCGCACTGTCGAGCGAAATCAGATCGTTCGAGCGGAGGGCCCGAGAGCGAGAAAAGATCTTGCGACGCCGGATGCGCTCGGCAAAGGAGAGCTCGCAGAAATTGAACACCGCCTCCACCGAGAGGGCGTAGCCGAACTCGCCGGCCATCTCCGAAAAGAGACTCTGGAAACGCTGCGAGAACGCCCGCGAAGCCGCCAGCAGGAGGATCGTGCGCTCGAAGTCGTCGAGATCGTACATCTCGACGAGGCGATCGAGCGCAGGGGAATCCTCCTGATTGCGCATCGCCTCCAGTCGCTGATCGATGTGAGTGCGAAGCTCGGTTTCTTCGGATTCGAGACGTTCCTTGCGCGACCAGAGCTCGTCGAGCGAGACGTCGCTGCTCCTCCAGCCACTCGCACCTCCCGTCTCCTGATCGCCCATCGATTCCTCGAGCTTCTGGTCGACTCGAATGCGCCTGGCCCGAGTCTCGATCCACTCGAGCTCTTCCTGCATGTAGGCGAGATCCGATTCGTACGGTGCCGGTCCGTTCGATTCCGTCATCGGCATCCTCGATCACCAAAAGGAGACTCGATAGTCGATGTCTCTCCTGTATATCGAGAGACACGATATTTTCCAAAATGCACGGACGTGTTCGAGTCCAATCACGACCCGTGGGGGAGTCGTCACGGCGTCGAGCCCCCCGGCGCGCCCCTGTCGAGCGGCCTCGCGGGTCCGTTGCCGCATGGCTCCCTGTCGAGAGGAGTCCATCGACCGTCCACTCCGAGCTGGACTCACGGCTGATGATGGCACTCGATGTGTTGGGCGTGCGTTCCGGTGTTCGAGGGCGAGCACGACAGGGGGCTCAGGCCCGTCACTATTCGGCGGATCGACGATCGAAGGGGGACGAGTCGTTCTGGCTTCGCTCGAGCGTCTCCTCGAACGGGCGAGGATAGGCCAACTCAAACCCCTGAGCCGCCGTACACCCGAGTTCGCGAAGTTGCTCGAGTTGCTCCGGCTGTTCGACGCCCTCGGCGACGACTGACATGTCGAGTCGCTCGCCGAGATCGAGGACGTTGCCGATAATGGCACGATCGGTGGTATCCGTCCCCAGCCCATGGATGAACGTCGTGTCGATTTTGATGGCTTCGACGGGCATCTCCTTGAGGCGGAGAAGCGAGGAATGGCCCGTCCCGAAGTCGTCGAGCACGACGCCATATCCCTCGTCCTGCAAACACGTCAGCCCCTCCGCTCGCTCGAGTAGCGCCGTCTCGGTCACCTCGAATTGAAACGAGACTCGCTCGGGCGCCCGGCTCTGGAGCGTATCGAGTAGCTCGAGGATCGACTCCTCGCGCTCGAGCTGACATGGACTGAGATTGATCCAGAACGTGGGCTCGATATCGACCTTGGCTCGGTGCCGGAATCGACGCGTGAGTCGACACACCTCACTCATCATGTGTCGACCGAGTGAGTTGATGAGTCCCGATCGTTCGGCCGATGCAATCAGCGCGCCGGTCGAATACTCCTGGTTCCCCTCGAAGGGGCCCTCCCACCGCATCAGCACTTCGAACGCCATCGGGTCGCCTCGTTCGAGTTGATAAATGGGCTGAAGATACGGGGTGACCTTGTTGTCCTCGAGTCCTTCGCGAAGTCGGTGTTCGAGTTCGATGGTACTCGGCGCGTCGTCGTCGAGCGGATTCTCGAAATGCATCGAGGCGATGCCGGGCGTCTCTTTGGCCTCGTACATCGCTCGATCGGCCGTTCGCGTCAGATTGTCGATGACATGTTCTGCTTCGGCTCCCTCGAGATCGCGGCGCTCGAGGCGAGTCAGGCCAATACTCGCCGAGATGTGGAGGGGGTGGGCGGAGGTGACGTCGAAGGGCTTTCGAAAGCACTCCAGAATATCTTCTTCGAGGCGCTCGAGATGACCTTCGTCTTCCAGGTTCTCGAATAGACACATGTACTCGTCGCCCCCGATGCGTGCCACGGTATCTCGCCTTCTGATGGAGGTCTCCAGGCGCCGGGCGACTCTCGAAAGAATGTCGTCCCCGACCGAATGGCCGAGGCTATCGTTGATGGATTTGAAATTGTCGAGATCGATCAAGGCGACTCCCAAAGCCGCCCCGTGTTGTCGAGCCTGCTCGATGGCTTCGGATAATCGATGGGTCAGAAGAGAGCGATTGGGGAGGCCGGTGAGCGGATCGTGGAGTGCCCGCTCCTCGAGCTCGTCCCGCGCTTCTTGCAGTTGGACGAGCAATCGCTGGGTGAGCCCGCGCTGAAATAAAAAGAGCAAAAACAGGCAAATCCCCAGTCCCATAATACTGACAAATCGTACGAGCAGCACGTGCGACGCGGAGAGCACGGAGCTGGGGAGCCATCCGACAGACTTCGCCCCATACAGGCCGACAAAGACCGAAAAGCTCACTCCCGTCCACAGCATCCCCGACCTCAATCCCGCGAAGACCAGGGCAACTACCGAGACCGAGAGCATCCACATGGGCGCTGGTCCTGCCAGCCCGTCCATGAGAATGCCGTATCCCCCGTACAGAATGGTCGAACTGATGCAGATGAGATGCGTGAGCCAGTCGAGACGTCCCGTGCGTTTGAAGAGAGGAAGTCCGACGACGGGGGGAATACACTGCACCCAAACGAGGTAAAAAGCACTCGGGATGTCCAGAACCCAACCGTATAGAACGGCATACGGGGGAAAAAAGGCCACGAACATCGACAGCGTAAAGAAGACCAGTATTTGAGCTCGCCGGAACTCCAACCCCTCCCGATCGCGGAGTTCGTCCGGGATGAAGTGGTTGACGACGGACCAGTCGGCCCCGCGCATCGCGAGTTCGAGCAGCTCGTATGTCTTGCGATCGGTCATGTTCGGCGTCTCTCTTGACGGGGTGTCCACCGACGAGTAGCCGGTCTATTGTGACGTGGAATATCGGATATGACAAATCCCTCTCGGCCCTCGAATGCAATCACGACCTGTGGGTCAATCCGGTGAGAGTCCTATTGTCTGGAGCGCCAGCGGCCCGCCGGCAAGTTGCTGAGCGACTCCCTGTCGGAAGGGGTGAGGTAGGTGATGATATTGCACTTCCGACCCTCGAGGAGGGCGATCGCACTCGAGTTCGATTCGACGTTCGAGCTCACCAACCCTCTCGATGTCCTGGTGTGCTCCGCCGGATAGAGCCTCTCGATCGCGAGGGGTTTCGCTGGTTCATACACGTTGTTTCATCGACCTGCATCGATGTTCGCCTGGAGAGCCGCCGAAGGCGGGGGCAGCACCAAACTCCGGGCACGAGCCCGGAGATCGAAGGAGGGATACCTCCCCAGCCGAGCCCCGAACGGCATGGGCGAGCCAACATCAAGGCGGTAGCATGGGGGGATGTGATTCATATGTTTGGACCAATCGAATGACATGGCGTTCATCCGCGACGGTTCCATCCTCATGCGACTGCCCTCGGCCCTCGATTGCCATGACCAGCCGTGGGTCTAGCTTGGAGTGGACGGGTCGCCCCACTCCTCCCGACAGGGCATCATGCGGCGACGGGCCCGCGAGGTCGCTCATTTCAAAGACGTACAGATGCGATCTCGGAGACGAGAAGCCGTGACGAGTGATCGTACCCTCGGCCCTCGAGACATCATGCCGAGAGTATATGGAGGTCGGTCGAGATACGCAGAGAGAGCGTTCCCCCTTCAGACAAGGTGAGCAGGCGTCATGCCCGGTCGATGGATACGGCAGGGCGATCGCATTAGAGGTATAAGCCACACATTCACGATTCGTTCCTTGTTATGCCACCTCCATCCTCCCGCCAGGGCGTCGCTGAAGCCACGTGCCAGCAGGGATGCTGGCGCTCCGAACCGATATCGAGTCGATCCGGAAGGCCCGGCTTCGGAGCGCCGGTATCCTTGCCGGCATCGAAGGCGGAAACCTCCCCAGATGGTGATGTAGCGCGCGGCTGTTGTCAGGGTCGGCCGACCCTCAAAAAAAATGAGGCCGACCCCAGCACTCGAGCTACTCACCACGGGGCATGTGGCCCCGCACCCTGAGATGGAGTCGACCTCACCATGCAAACGTATCGGATCAAGAAGGACGATAACAAGATC
>JAQCND010000547.1 GCA_028274765.1 Bradymonadaceae bacterium | reverse complement strand
ATCTTCTCGCTCTCCTCCACGAGCGGGTACACCACGAACGGCGAAACGGTCGAATGCGACTCGATAGAAGGGATTGTTGAACGAGGCGAAGGCGTGCACGCTATCCTGCCACTCGTCGACGATTTCGCCGTGACACTCCCCACAGCGCTCGGTCTGCATGAGGACGTCGGCGTTTGATGCGCTCTCGGCGGGCGTATCGCCAGTGGGCTCGGCCAGCGACGGAGCATGGGGCCCGCCGCGCCGGGGGATCGTCGGGCCGTCGACGGCGTCGGGCGGTTGAGCCGTCGTCTTGGCGGTTGAGCGAACATCGGAATGGTCGGTCGATTCGGAGTTGTCGGTCTCGGAGGATCCGCCCCTGGATGGAGGGGCCGTCGAGGAGGTTTCCGATGGGCGCTGTGACTCTCGTTCGGACGAAGGAGCATGGCCCGCCGGCTCACTGCGACGCTCACACCCCGTCGAGACGCACAACACGAGGCCGAGCCCCCACACGAGCCTCCGATATGCTCCCGATATCGAGCATGGAGACCGGTTGAGCGACCTTCGATGCATATTGGTCATCCCGAACCCACGAGGCAACACATCCTCTCGACGTGACGCCGATCAACATGCCAGTCTCGAGAGGGCGAATCAAGATGGCTCGCCTCACTCTCGGCTCTCGTTCGTCGGTTCGGGAGGCTCATCGGTCGTGTAATGACGCATCCATCGATCGGCCGCCGCCGAGACGAGGACGTCGCGGTTGGAGTCGTCCTGCTCAAAGCGATAGAGAATCGGCACGAACGAGGTGTGAGCGACCTCGACGGCTCGCTGACACGACTCGCGGTCCTCGCCGCTCGTGTTGAACGCGACGTTCTTCCAGTTGTCGCGCGCCGTCTCGGGCGTCGAACCGTATCCGAGCGTGATCTTCTGAACCCCCGGCATGTCGGAAGACTCCATCTGACATGAACGCTCCAGCGAGCGCGAAACTCGACAGGGTTCCACCTCGCCGTATCGAGCACGAGCCGTGATCGTCATCTGAACCGAGCAGTTGTCATCATCGAACGCATCGAAAGCAAATCGTCCCCGAAGTTCTCGAAGCGCCACCCCAAAGACCCGTCCGCGCTCGCCAAAGTCGAACGAGGTTCGGCCCGTGAAGACTCGAGGCGATCCGGCATCGTCAACCGTGTAGGAGTAAGGTGACCAGCGAGCGGTCTGTCTCCGTTCCCGTTCGGGCACGTCGAACCAGAGTGCAGAACGTTCGGTCCGGAAGTGGAATCGAGGCTGAACGAACGCGAACCCCTCCATTCGGGGGTATTCGAGTCGAACACGGCCGTCCGCCTGGATCGACCACTCGCCCTCGACTAAATTGACCCCCCTTCTGTCGTCAGATCGCGTCTCGATGTGCTTGATAACCTTTCCATCCTCGCGAAACGTCTCCCAGATGATGACTTCGTTCCCCATGCGGACATCCTGGTTGTATCGCCGCCAGGTCGTCCCCACCAGTCTCTGGACCGTGCCGTCGCGTTCGGCGAGCGCATCGAGTTCCGACGATGTTCCCGTGTCTCCGCCGACCTGCCATCCCTTCGAGTCGGGGGACGTCTCGGCGCTGCAACCGAAGACGACGAAGCTCATCGCGAGAAGAATGCAGTAACAGTCATGACGCATGTGTATTACATATTGTAAAAAGTAGAATGAGCCCCTTTCATCATCTGGTAGAGAACGTAGACAAGACCCAAACGGAATGAAAACGCTCTCTCCCAGAGCTCTCGATATCAGCCCGCGACCCTATCTGCACCCGGGGCTGACGGGCACATTGCGATATCGTATGCTCGGCTGATGGTAACTGGAATCCATCGAGAAGAGCTATGTTTGATCCGGTTGGGAGCCGTTGTTCGAGGCGCGGCCAGGAGAGGTCGACGTCTCCCCAGTCATATCATATCCGGCGAGGAGTGCACGATGACCACCCTGGACGAGGCGATTGAGACCATTCGACGGACCGCGTGGCGCCCCGTCGTCGAGGAGGGGGACGGCGAGCCCGGCGACTCGAAGTTCGGCGGACGGCCCTGGATCCCCGAGGGCGGACGCTGGCCGACGTGCGGCCTCTGTGACCAGCCGGCGCAACTTTTCGTCCAGCTCGACCTCTCGACCCTCCCCGAGGCGTGCCCCCATCGACGGGAGTCGGGCATCGTCCAGCTCTTTGACTGCACCCGCCGGGAGACGCAATGTATGCTGGAGTGTGACAGCTGGGAGCCATTTTCGGCCAATACGGTGACGCGATGGTATCCCGACCCGACCGACGCCCCCGACCGCACCACCGTCGGGCCCGAGCGCTTCGAGTTCGATACGGGCACGTCGTGGATGCCGAAGCGGATCACCGGATGGGACCCCGTCGACGACCTCCCCAATCGGGAAGAGTGGGCCGAACAACTGGAGGCGCTCGACATCGAATCGGACGATTTCGAGGCGGACGTCGACGCGTTCCTCGACGATCCCGACCATGGAACGCATGAAGGGGACAAACTCGGGGGCTGGCCCTACTGGGTCCAGTGGGTGGATTACCCCGACTGTCCGGAGTGCGGCGAGCGGATGGAGTATTTCTTTCAGATCGACTCCAACGATCATCTCCCCCACATGTTCGGCGACTGCGGGTCTGCCCATCTCACCCAGTGCTCCGACCATCCCAATCAGCTCGGGTTCGGATGGGCCTGCTTTTGAGCGAGGGCGAGTTTGGAATCCGCGATGAGCCATGCAACATACGTTTTGAACGCTCTCGTTTTATCGAATTCAATCTCTACAATACGCCCAAACACATGTCTTATCCTGCAGACGAGATCGAGATCATCGACTTCGATCCCGCCTCCGACGACTTTCGACGCGCCCTCGTCGAGGGATTACGCAAGCGGCCTCGCGACGTCCCGTGCAAGTTTCTCTACGACGAGCGGGGCTCCGAGCTGTTCGAACAAATCTGTGATCTGGACGACTATTATTCGACTCGCACCGAAATGAGCATCTTCCGCGACTCGATAGACGAAATCGCGGAGCGAGTCGGGCCGGAAGCGCGCGTCGTGGAACTGGGAAGTGGGAGCGGTCGCAAGACCGAATTCGTTCTTCAGCAACTCGACCATCCAGTCTCGTATCTGCCCATCGAGATCTCGAAGTCCGCACTTCGCCACTGTGCCACCTCGATCATGGAGGCGTGTCCCGGTCTCGAGGTAACCCCCATCTGTGCCGACTACATGCAGCCGATCGATCTTCCCGAATCCACACCGGAGGTCGAGCGCACGGTCGGCTTCTTTCCCGGCTCTACGATCGGGAACTTCGAGCCCGACGAGGCGCGAGCGTTCATGGGGCGGATCGCCGATCTGTGTGGCGAAGATGGCGGCCTGATCATCGGGGTCGACCTCGTCAAAGATCGAGCCGTCATGGAGCAAGCCTACGACGACAGTGAGGGCGTGACCGCCGAGTTCAACATGAACCTCTTGCGGCGAGCCAACCGCGAACTCGACGCCAACTTCGACCTCGAACACTTCGAGCATCGGGCCCCCTTCAACGAGGAGTACAGTCGCATCGAGATGCGGCTCGTCAGCCTCGCCGATCAGACCGTCCACGTCGGCGACGAGTCCTTCAACTTCGAGGAGGGCGACTACATCCACACGGAAAACTCCTACAAGTACCAGCCCGACGACTTTCGCGAGCTCGCCGCCGAGGCTGGCTTTCGAGCCGTCGACATGTGGACCGACGAGGACGACTACTTCAGCGTCTGGTACCTCGAAGTCGACACCTGATCGACTCCGCTTTCGTCCACCTCACCTCAAGGCCTGCCGTCGCGCCCCGGATCGAGGAGCACGCCCGAATTCATGGTTTCGGCCGGATCGAGTCGTCGGCGGGCCGCCGTCAGTGCCTCGCCGAACAACGGGGGACGTTCCCGGTCGTACCAGGGGCGGTGGGTGCATCCCACGGCGTGGTGGTGGGTGATCGTCATCATCGGGCGTCCGATAGCTCGGGTCGTCGGGACAGGTGCCCCCGCAGTCTCCCCCGATCTCGAGGACGCGCTCCAGATCGGACGAGACGTCGCACGCCGCCGACTCGAATCCCCAAAAGAGGACATGAGCCCCATCGAGGCCAACGCCGTTGAGCATCGCCTCTCGGGCATCGAGGAGCCGAAAGTTGGCCGGATGGAGCCTCGAACGCGACAGGCGACGGGTGGCCTCGACGGCCGACTCGAAAGGACTGAAGTGCATCATCGCCTTGGCTCGATACTCGGGACGGTCCTGGAGCTACATCCACGCCTCGGTAATGCCCCCGAGCATTCCCTCCGAGCCCAACACGAGGCGATTGGGGTCGGGGCCCGCGCCCGAAGAGGGGAGGCGTCGAGTCTCGAGGGTGCCAGACGGGGTGACGACGCGCACGAATTCGACGAAATCGTCGATGTGCGTGTAGGCGGTCGCGTAGTGTCCAGCGGCTCGCGTGGCAATCCCCCCACCGAGCGTCGAAAACTCGTAAGACTGCGGATAGTGCCGGAGGGCCAATCCCGTTCCCCTCAGTTGTTCGGCGATCTTCGGCCCGGTCGCGCCCGCCCAAATGCGAGCTGCTCCCGACGTCTCGTCGACCGATAGCACCCGGTCGAAGTGCCGGGTGTCGAGCGAGATCACCCCTTGTTCGGCCTCGTGCTACCCGGCCTCGACCCCGCCG
>JAQCND010000520.1 GCA_028274765.1 Bradymonadaceae bacterium | reverse complement strand
GGATACATCGACATCTCGAGGGAGCGTACTCCCTGGAGAGATTCAGTGAACAAACATGCGCCGCCCGAGTCCATATTTCAAATTACGAATGGTCAGTCGGTTTGAAAAGGACGGACGATGTAGACGAAATGCAATGAGGATCGACCCCGGATCGCTGCGATGGAGTCACAGGGGTAGGGCCGCCCGGCCAGACGAGACATCCTCTCAATCGAGACGATTGTGCCCTCGAGACGTCAAAACTGGTTCAACCATGTTTCATGGAGGTGGCGCCACCGCAGCCCGTTGGGCATGTCGTCGTCGCAGTTGAAGACGACCGAGCTGATGCGCCCCTTCTCTTCGACCTCGCCGGCGTCGTCGCCGATGCGCTGCCATTCCTCGTAGGTAGCGACCACGAGATGGTCGTCTTCGATCTGGATGTCGATGCGATCGACCCAGATTTCAAAGGAGTGAGGGGTTTTGGAGTCGAGAGCCTCGGCTCGCGCTCCGTGTTTGTCGCGAAGGCTCTTGAGGAGCTCGGCTCGACGGATGATGCGTCCTTCGGGGATGACGAGCACGAATTGATGGTCGAGTACGTTCGAGACCCGGTCGAACGCCTCGTCGCGTTCGGGGAGCGTCCCCGTAAACCATTTTTCGAAGAAATCGTGGAGTTCGGTGACTTCTCGCTCGACGGCCTCGTAGAGCTCGGACATGGAGAACTCCCGGTCGACGGGGAGCGATGGGCCTCCTCGAGGGGGCAAAATTGGGAGCTCGAGTTCGGGAGGCGCCATCGCAGCGTGGTGGGGGATGAAGGGACCAACTATCGCACGCGCTCGAGCATTTCTTCGTTAGCTTCGGTCTTCTTGACGCTCGAGCGAAGCGTTTTGATGGCCTCGAGTTTGTCGAGATCGGCGAGTTTGCGCCGGATGCGGTCGATCGTATCGCTTTCGAGATCGTTGAGGAGGTCGCGCTCCTGGCGCGTCCCCGATTCGTTGATGTCGAGTGCCGGCCAGATGCGGTGCTCGGCGATCTCGCGATCGAGGACGATCTCGCAGTTGCCCGTCCCCTTGAACTCTTGGAAGATGACCTCGTCCATGCGACTTCCGGTGTCGACCAGACAGGAGGCGACAACGGTCAAACTGCCGTCCCCTTCGACGTTGCGCGCCGCCCCGAACAGCATGCGCGGACGGTCGAGTGCGCCGGCGGCGATGCCGCCCGAGAGCGTGCGACCGTCGTACTGTTTGACTTTGTTGTAAGTGCGAGCGAGACGGGTCAGCGAATCGAGCAGCACGAGGACGTCTTTGCCCTCGAAGACCATGTCGAGGATCTCCTGAAACGATTCCTCGGCCGTCTGAACGTGATTGTCGGGGTGCTGATCGATCGACGAGGCGCGCACTTCGATCGGAATGTTGCGTCGAAAGTCGGTGACTTCTTCGACGCGCTCATCGATCAAAAGTGCCATCTGTTCGACTTCGGGATTGTTTTCGTGGACCGCCTTCGAGATTTTTTGCAGTACGGTTGTCTTTCCCGCCTTGGGGGGGCTTGGAATGAGGACGCGCTGCCCCTTGCCGACGGGGGCGACGACATCGATGATGCGTCCCGTGTATTCGTCGGGCTCGGTTTCGAGCCGAAGCCGCTCGCGGGGCTGGATCGCCGTGCGCTCCGAAAAGCGGTCGAGCCGACGTAACAGGTCGTCGTCTTGATTGCCCTTCTGTTCCCAGCTTTTGTGATGTCTCTGTCCCATGGATCGATTGAGTTTTTGGAGTCGTGGTATCGAAGTTGACTGATATTTTCTTAGCTCACTCGAAAGTGCAGTGCAACCGGATATCGGAAGAATTGAGGGGCACAGATGGGGTCCATCCCGACGGGCTGGCATGGTCGCATTCGACCTCGAACGGCGAGTGGCCATCCGAGGTATGAAGGACGACGAGCGTCGCAGTTCGAAGCATCGACACGAGATCCGGGTTGTCCAGTCGCGTCTGGTCGAACCGGAGAGCCGGGTCGAGACAACGGTATGTGCCCCTCCAATGGGAAAACATATCGAACGGTCGCCGATATCGATCGGTATGATACCAAACACGGTCCCCATCGCATGCATCCATCTCTTGCACTTTCCGGGGGGCTGTGGTTTGTATGGGGGCGTCGAGCGCAAGCGACGAAGTTCGAGTCTCACCGCATCGCTTCTACGTATGACGACGGCAGACTACACGGCAGACGAAATCACGGTACTCGAAGGACTGGAGCCCGTTCGCAAGCGGCCGGGGATGTATATCGGCGGCACGGGTGAAAACGGTCTCCATCACCTCCTGTGGGAGGTCGTCGACAACGCCGTCGACGAGGGCATCAACGGATTTGCCAGCACCGTGGAGGTGACGCTCCACGAGGACGGGCGCTCGGTGACCATCTCCGACAACGGACGCGGCATTCCGGTCGACGAGCATCCCGACGAGGATCGGAGCGCGCTCGAAGTGACCCTTACCACTTTGCATGCTGGTGGCAAGTTCGATCAAGAGAACTACGTCACGTCCGGGGGACTCCACGGGGTCGGGGTCTCGGTCGTCAATGCGCTCTCCGACGAATTGATCGCTCGCGTGCGCCGGGGCGGCCGGCTTCACGAACAGATCTTCCGGCGCGGCATGCCCCAGGGACCGATCGAGGAGAAAGGCGAGATCGAGGGATCGGGAACGAAGATCTTCTTTCGACCCGATCCGGAGATCTTCGAGTCGGTCGTCTTCGATCCGGATCGCATCGCCGAGTGGCTCGAGATCAAGGCCTTCCTCAATCAGGGGCTTCGCCTGGTCTTCCGCGACGAGACGAACGACGACTACGAGGAGTTCAAACACGACGGGGGTATCAAGGACTTCCTCGAGCACATCCAGCGCGAGAGTGAAGTCGCGCCCGTCCACACCGACGTCATCCACATCGAGGACGACGCGCCCGACGAGGACAACGTCACCCAGGTCGAGATCGCTCTCCAGTGGACCGAAGATACCAACTCCGACGTTCGGACGTTCGTCAACGGGATTCCCACCCAGGATGGCGGGACGCACGAGCAGGGATTCAAAAACGGCGTCGCCGACGCCCTCCGAAGCTACATCGACACCCACGACATCGGGCCGAAATCGCTCGACATCATCCCCGAAGACATCCGCGAGGGGTTGAAGGCGATCGTCAACATCTTCATGCTCGACCCTCAGTTCCAGGGTCAGACCAAGGACAAGCTCAACAATCCCCCCGTTCGCGGGCTCATCCGCGGACTCGTCCGAGACGAGTGCGAACAATTTCTCCACACGCACTCCTCGACAGGTGAGAAGATCGGCAAGCGCATCGTGCAGGCGGCCAAGGCGCGCCGCGCTTCGCGTTCGGCCCAGAAGCGCGTCGAGCGCAAGCGCTCCGTCAGCCACCGTCTCAACCTGCCCGGCAAACTCGCCGACTGTTCGAGCACCGATCCCGACGAGTCGGAGCTGTTCATCGTCGAGGGAGATTCCGCCGGCGGGAACGCCAAGCAGGGCCGAGACCGCGAGACCCAGGCCATTTTGCCCCTCCGCGGCAAGGTGCTGAACGCCGAACAAGCGAGTCTCGACAAGATCGTCGACAACAAGGAGTTGAGTGCCGTCGTCGATGCGCTCGGGTGCGGCCTGGAGGCGAACTACGATCCGAGTCAGCTCCGATACGGCAAGGTCATTCTCTTGATGGACGCCGACAGCGACGGCCACCACATCGCCACGCTGCTTCTGACCTTCTTCTATCGCTACATGCCCCAGCTCATCGAGGAGGGGCATCTCTACATCGCCCAGCCTCCCCTCTATCGCATCGACTGGGGCTCGCAGACGTTCTGGGCGCTCGACGACTCACACCGCGACGAGATCGTCGAGGACCTGCGCAGCAAGCAGGCCAAAAACATCGACATCCAGCGCTTCAAGGGGCTCGGCGAGATGATGGCGGACACCCTCCGGGAGACAACGCTCTCTCCGGAGAATCGCCGCCTGCTGAAGGTCGTCGTCCCCGACGAGTTCCGCGAGGAGACCGACCAGACGATCTCCGAGCTGATGGGGCGGGATGCCTCGAAGCGATTCGATTTCATCATGAAACGGGCTCACTTCATCGAAGAAGAGGAGCTCGACATCTAATCGAGGTCGAGACGAGTGAGCCGATGGGAGGTTCGCCCGATGACAGACGATCGAGACGACGCGCTACACTGGATCCAATCGGGAGAGGAGCACATGGCGCTCCTACCCCGCAATCCCGAATCGGCCTATCTCTTCTGGGAGATCACGGAGGCGGGGATCGCCCGGGCCGAGTCGGGCCACGACGGCGAGGCGCCCGCTCGACTCCTCGGTCGATGGGAGGTCGTGGATGCATCCGATTCCCCGTCGAGCCACGAGTTCGACCTCGAGACGCGTGTGGGGAGTCGCTTCATCGAGTGGCTCACCTCTGCTCCTCATCGGGCTCGCATCGGGTGGTATGCCTCTCGCGACACGTTCGTCGAGATCGCCCGTTCGACCGTTGTCGTTCCTCCTTCCGATCGTCCGGGCGCCGAGCCCGTGCGGTGGATCGAGCGCGACGAGAGCGGCGTCTACCGGCTCGAGAGCGTCGATGACGATCCGAGGTTCTCCTCGCTCGATCTCCCGTCGACCGACGAATCCCCCTCCTCTTCTTGAGGATGTGGGCTCGACGGGACGTCTCGCGCGGCTCTTTGGCAGAGATCGCACTCATCGACGCTCGCCAGAGGACGTCCCCGACTCATGCCAGCCCTCGATACCGTCTCTGGACGATGGACGTACGATAACTGCCAGGGGCTCTCGCATGACAGCTCCGCTCCTCCCGACTTCCCCTTCTCGAGATGTCTCAAGGTTGTGTCAGCCTCGTCCTCCACGCCCATCTCCCCTACGTCCGCCATCCCGAACACGATTTTCACCTCGAGGAGCTGTGGTTCTTCGAGGCGATGCACGAGACGTATCTTCCGTTGATCGAAGTGGGACGAAACCTCGAGCGCGACGGCGTCCCGGGGACGTTGACCGTCAGCCTCAGTCCTCCATTGATGGCGATGATGGACGACGATCTCCTCGTCCGCCGCTTCCGTCGACACCTCGGGCGCCTGATCGAACTCGCCGAACGAGAGCGCTCGCGCCGACCCGACGGATCGAGACGCCAGACGCTGGCGGCCTTCTATGCCGACCGCTTCCGTCGACTCCGGGAGCTTTTCGTCGACACGCTCGACGAGGACATTCTCGGAGCCTTCGGATCACTCGAGGCGGCGGGCCGATTCGAACTCATGACGTGTGCTGGCACCCACGGTCTGCTCCCGTTGATGCACACCGACGTCTCCCGGCGCGCCCACATTCAAACGGCTCGCCGAGCTTTTGTCCGCCGATTCGGCCACTCGCCCAGCGGTATGTGGCTCCCCGAGTGTGGATACGCCCCAGGACTCGATGCGCTCCTGGCAGAGGCCGACATCGATTTCAGTATTCTCGAATCCCACGGGCTCGCCCACGCCGACACGCCTCCAGTCTTCGGCAACGCCTCTCCCATCGTCTCCGGCGAAGGCGTAGCTTTTTTTGGACGAGACGAGCGCGCCAGCACCCAGGTGTGGAGCGCCGAATCGGGCTATCCCGGCCATCCCCACTACCGCGAATTCTACCGCGATCTGGGCTGGGAGCTAGATCGCGACGAGCTGGATCCCCTCCCGAACCCCACCGAAGATCGCTACGACACGGGCCTGAAGTACCACCGGGTCACGGGCGATGTCGCACTCGACGACAAAGAGCTCTACAACCCCGATCGTGCGGAGTCGCGGGTACGAGAACATGCACGCGACTTCGTCCAGAAGCGCATCGAGCACATCCAGTCGCTGTCACCGGCACTCGAGGGACGCGCCGCCCATCTGACCTGTCCCTACGATGCCGAACTCTTCGGGCACTGGTGGTTCGAGGGGCCGAGATTTCTGGAAGCGGTGTTCCGCGAGGCGGCGGAACGCGGCGAGATCGCGATGACGTCGCCTCGCGGGTTCCTGGAGCGTCCCGAGCGCCTACAACGGGTCCATCCAGGGGCGTCGACATGGGGAGAGGGCGGTTATTTCGACGTGTGGCTCGATGACGACAACGCATGGCTCTATCGTCATCTCCACAACGCCGAGCGGGCCGTGATCGAATGGGCCGATGGACTCGAGAACCCCGATGATGAGGAATCACTCGATGCTCGACTAGTGGCTCAGTGTGGCCGGGAAGTGATGCTGGCGCAGGCGAGCGACTGGGCGTTCATCCTTCAGCGAGGGACATCCGTCGAATATGCGCTCTCGCGGACTCGAGACCACCTCGAGGCCATCCGCCATCTCGGCGACGAGTTGGAGGCAGACATCTCCGAATCGGACGGCCTCGACGAACGAGAGGAGCGATACGCGATCTTCCCCGAGCTGGAGCCCTCTCTGTGGCAGTCCCCGTCGTGACGTCTCTCGCGGGCCCGGCGAGGGAGCGCGGCCCTCAAAGGTCGATATCACTCCAGTCATCGACGTCCGACTCGTCACCGCCGACCGCAGCAGCCTCTTTTTTCGTCTCGCTATCCGTCTCGGAGTCGGCGTCGTCTTCCTCGTCGGGCGCCGTCGATGTCTCTTCGTCTTCCTCCATCTCTGAGTCGGCCGTCTCTTCGTGCTCCTCCGAGGAGACTTCGTCGTCCTCTTCATGTGTCTCCGAGGTCTCGTCCGAGGAGGCTTCACTCGCATCATCGCTCTCGAACGTCGGCGCCTCGGAGGTGTCCGGCGTCTCTTCGGATTCCTCTATCTCGTCGGCTTCGTCGGCATCTTCGCTCTCGGGCTCGTCGCCCGTCTGCTCGGCGG
>JAQCND010000516.1 GCA_028274765.1 Bradymonadaceae bacterium | reverse complement strand
GACCTCGAAGCGGACCCGCCGCCGTTGAGATGCTCAGCGGTCCGGGTCCTGCGACGGAGAGTTGCATCGAGACGACACAATCGGTACGAATCCATCAGTCCATGCGCTCGGCCCGGCAGCCGACGTCATCGCCGAGTCGAGACTCACGGAGGTTCAATCATGCTCTCGAAATACGAGCGCGAAGACAACCGACTGCGACGCAAACGGCGGATCCGGAGCGATATTATCGGGACGCCGTATCGGCCGAGGCTGTGCGTCTACAAGTCCAATCAACACGTCTACGCCCAGCTCATCGACGACTTTGAGGGACACACCCTCACCAGTGCGTCGACGTTGGACGACGACGTCCAAGATCGCGCCGACCTCGACGACATGACCAAGACAGAGCAAGCTCGAGTCGTCGGCGAAGTCGTCGCCGAGCGCGCCCAGGATGAGGGAGTCGAGCAGGTCGTCTTCGACCGCAACGGATTCCTCTATCATGGTCGCTTGGCGGCTGTCGCCGATGGCGCTCGCGAAGGTGGACTCGATTTTTGAGGAGATGGATTCGTGGCATACGGACGGGAAGAAAAAGCAGAAAATCTCGACCTGGAAGATACGGTCATCGACATCAACCGGGTGGCGAAAGTCGTCAAAGGCGGACGTCGATTTAGCTTCGGCGCCATCGTCGTCGTCGGCAACGGCGACGGCTACGTGGGGGTCGGCTACGGCAAAGCCCAGGAGGTTCCCGAGGCCATTCGCAAGGGGACTCAGCAGGCTCGGAAAGACATCACCGAGGTTCCGATCGTCGACGACGGCACGATTCCCTTCGAGGTCATCGGCGAGCACAACTCCGGTGAGGTTCTACTGAAGCCGGCCGGTCCCGGTACGGGCGTCATCGCCGGCGGGCCCGTTCGCGCTATCCTCGAGTCAGCGGGCATCAGCAACATCCTGACCAAAAGTATTGGCTCGAACACCCCCCACAACGTCGTCGGAGCGACGATGAACGGGCTCCGCGAGCTGTGGGACCCGGATGAATATCGCCGTCGCCTCGGCCAGACACAAGACGAACAATCTATGTAATTCGACCGAGAGGTGTGACCAATGGATCTGAGCAACCTCCAACCTCCCGAAGGCGCGACCACGGACAAGACGCGGGTCGGGCGCGGTGAAGGTAGCGGACACGGCAAGACCTGCGGGCGTGGCATGAAGGGCCAGAAAGCCCGGAGTGGTCGCGATCCCCACCCTCGTTTCGAGGGAGGCCAGACTCCGATTTATCGACGACTTCCGAAGTACGGCTTCAACAACCCGAATAAAGATCGGGTGGCCATCTTCAACGTCGGGAGACTCGACGAGATCTTCGACGAGGGGGACGACGTCGATGTCGAGACCCTCCGCGAGCGCGACCTCGTCTCGGGGCAGTTCGACGCGATCAAAATCCTCGGCGACGGCGAACTGCAGACGGCGCTGACGGTGCGAGTGCACCGATTCAGTGACACGGCTCGCGAAAAAATCGAAGACGCCGGGGGTAGCGTAGAGGTCATCGAACGTGGCTGATACAAACTTTGCAGACATTCCGAAGGTTCCCGAGCTGAGGCGACGCCTCCTCTTTACCCTCGGGGTCCTCGCACTCTATCGGGTGGGGATCTTTATTACCGTCCCCGGTGTCAATCGGACCGCGATGGCCCAGATGATGGGCGGAGGCGGTGGATTCTTCGGGCTCATCAACCTCTTCACCGGGGGCGCCCTGAAGTTGATGAGCATCTTTGCGATCGGGATCATGCCGTACATCTCGGCGGCGATCATCATGCAATTGATGACGGTGGTCGTTCCCGAGATCGAGCGGCTCCAGAAAGACGAGGGAGAACAGGGACGACGCAAGGTCAACCAGTACACGCGCTATCTGACCGTCCTGATCAGCGTCGTCCAGGGCTTTGGCATCTCGTTTTATCTCGAAAACATGAACCAGACCAATCCCGGAGCCGGGCTCTTGGTCGACACCGGATGGGATTTTCGATTGATGACCGTCCTCACGCTGACGACGGGGACGATCTTTGTGATGTGGCTCGGCGAGCAGATCGACGAGTTCGGCATCGGAAACGGCATCTCGCTGATCATTACGGCCAGCATCATCGCCCGGTTTCCCAGCGCCGTCATGCAGACTTATCAGAAGTACGACACGGGTGGGATCAGTACGGGGACGCTTCTAGCGATCCTGCTGGTCGTCCTGGTCGTGACGGGCTTTATCGTCTGGATGGAGAGTGCCCAGAGGCGGATTCCACTCCAGTATGCCAAGCGCATGGTGGGGAAACGTATCTATGGCGGCCAGCAACACCATCTTCCCCTCAAGGTCAACATGTCGGGGGTCATTCCGCCGATCTTCGCCTCCTCCATCTTGATCTTCCCGACCACGGTCGCCAGCTACTTCCAGGGTAATCCCATTGCGGATCAGCTCCAGGCCATTCTGGTGCCGGGGCAATGGCAGTACAACGTCATTTATGTCGCGCTGATCATCTTCTTTACGTTCTTTTACACGGCCGTTCAGGTCAATCCGGTCGAGATCGCCGACAATCTCAAGAAATCCGGCGCCTTCGTCCCGGGCATTCGACCGGGCAAAAAGACGGCCAACTACATCGACGACGTCCTGACTCGGCTGACAACCGCCGGTGCCGTGTATCTGGCCGCCGTGTGTGTGCTGCCGTTCTTCATCCAGAGCATGATGAACGTCAGTTTCTACTTCGGCGGGATCAGCCTCGTCATTACCGTCAGCGTCGGGCTCAAAACCGTCAACGAGATCGAAAACTACCTGATCAGTCGTCGATACGACGATTTCAGCTCTCGCGTCGGCCAAGAGAGTGAATCCGGACGCATCGCGGGACGTGACCTCGACAGAGACGATTCGTGATACTCCCGACCACGAGCGGGTGACGACGATGGCGAAGACGCAACTGATGATGCTCGGACCGCCGGGGGCGGGCAAGGGGACGCAAGCGAAGCGGCTCGAAGACGAGCTCGATATTCCCCAGGTCTCGACGGGGGACATGCTTCGGGATGCCCGACGTCGGGAGACCGAACTCGGCCAGGAGGCTGCCGAATACATGGATGACGGAGAGTTGGTCCCCGACGACGTCGTCATTGGGATCGTCGAAGAACGTCTTCAACAATCCGATGCCGACGAGGGATTCATCCTCGATGGGTTCCCGCGCACGCGCAAGCAGGCCGAATCACTGGCCGACATGGGCGTCGAGCTCGAGGCCGTCATCAAACTCCAGGTCTCCGAAGACGAAATCGTCCGGCGTCTCAGCGGTCGTCTCAACTGTCCGGAGTGCGGAGCCGCCTACCACGAAGAGTTCGACCCTCCCGAACGAGAGGGACGTTGTGCGTGCGGCAGCGAGCTGACACGACGCGAAGATGATCGGCCGGAGGCCGTCCGCGAGCGGCTCGAGACCTACACCGACGAGACCAAGCCCCTCGTGACGTTCTATCGCGATCGCGGTATGTTGCTCGAGATCAATGGCGAGGGCTCGCCGGACGACGTGGCGGCACGCATTCAAGACGCGATCGGAGTATCGACCTGAGACGTCGAGCCCCAAGGCTCGAAGAGTCTCGGCGCCGGCACTCCCGCACGTCGGCGTTCGTATGTTGTTCCATCCCGCGCTTGACGAAGTATCATCGAGCCGATACACGCAATAGTTCGCTGGAGTGTCCCGAATTCCGCCGCCCTCGAGGCGTCGGCGGGTCGCTCCTCAGAGACTATCCGAGAGGAGCTGATCGAACACCATGGCAAAAGAAGAACCCATTGAAGTCGAGGGCGAGGTTGTCAAATCTCTGCCCAACGCAAAGTTTCGCGTGGAACTCGAAAACGGTCACGAAGTGCTCGCGCACATCTCCGGCAAGATGAGAATGCACTTCATCAAAATTCTGCCCGGAGATACGGTGACCGTCGAGCTGTCCCCCTACGATTTGACACGCGGCCGCATCGTCTACCGCGAGAAATAAGACTCAGGGAGGTCCCCATGAAAGTCCGACCATCCGTCAAAAAAATCTGTGACAAGTGCAAAATCATCCGCCGCAATGGCGTCGTGCGCGTGATTTGTGAAAATCCAAAGCACAAGCAGCGCCAGGGTTGAGTCGCCCGACGACGAGGGGACTCGACGATGAAGAGCCGTCTGTCTCGGGCGTCTATCATACGCTCGAGGCGGTACCGGTGTCTTCGTCGTCCACCTGACAGGTATCTCCGCCCGAAAGAGAGCCTCATCTCCGCTCAATCCACACGATATTGCTCGTGTTTGGGAGGAGGCGCCGTTGCTTCGAGTCGCTCAATGATTTGAATTATACGCGAGGAGTTCGATCGTGGCACGCATAGCTGGTGTCGATCTGCCCAGAGACAAGCGGCTCGACATCGCCCTCACCTACATTTACGGCATCGGCGACTCGCTCGCCGAAGAGGTCGTCGACAAGGCCGACGTCGAGGGCTCGACAGAGGTCAGAAACATGACCGAGGGCGAGATTCGAGCCATTCGAGAGACCATTGACAACGAGTACAAGGTCGAAGGGGACCTGAGGCGCCAGGAGCAGCAGAACATCAAACGCCTCAAAGAACTCGGCTGCTACCGCGGGATTCGCCATCGGAAGGGACTTCCGGTTCGCGGCCAGCGCACTCAGACCAATGCTCGGACGCGGAAGGGGCCTCGCTCCTCGACAATTCGTAAAGACTGAGCTGAGCATTTGTTCGGGCGAACGCCCGCCATTGTCGGATCCGGCCCCCGTCGACGGGACTTCTCGACGCAAACCATTGTCTCGACGTCGGGTGGTCGGTTTGAATCTATATTTATGTCGGCCGCCCGTACCGAACCGAGCCACCTCGATTGACGAGACGATCCGGTCGTCATCATCGATGGGATCGTGTGATCATCCTGAGCACGAAGGGAGTTGAACCACCATGGGACAGCCACAGAAGACGAGAACGGGCATTGCCCACATTCATTCGACGTTCAACAACACCGTGATCACGATCACGGACTCGCACGGCAATACCATCTCGTGGTCTAGCGCCGGTGAGCGGAACTTCAAGGGGTCGCGCAAGTCGACGCCGTACGCCGCCGGAGTCGCGGCGGAAGAAGCCGCCCGGAAGGCCATGGAGTTCGGGCTCGAGAAAGTGTCGGTCCAGCTTCGCGGACCGGGAACCGGTCGCGAGTCCGCTCTCCGTTCGCTCCAGTCGGCGGGCCTGAAAATCACGACACTTCGCGACGTCACGCCCATTCCCCACAACGGGTGTCGACCGCCGAAGCGCCGCCGCGTCTGACGGCACACCGCCCTCGACATACGATTCGGGGCGCAGACACACCGTCGGGCCGACGCGCTCGCATCCTGACCTGAGGGGACGCCGGAGTACGGGGCATGCGCGGAGAGCCGGCGACACGACGATACAGCTTACAATCGGGTTCTCTACGTTTGGTGGAGGCAGTTAAATGTATAAAAACTGGCGCAATCTCATCAAACCGCGCGACATTCACATCGATCAGCGCACCAAGAGCGACACGTACGCCAAACTCGAATGTCAGCCCCTGGAGCGTGGTTACGGGACCACGATTGGCAACGCCCTGCGGCGTGTCCTGCTGAGCAGTATTCGCGGGACGGCCGTCACCAAGATGAAAGCCGAGGGCGCGGTGCACGAGTTCACCAGTCTTCCCGAGGTCAAGGAAGATGTCACCGACATCATCCTGAACCTCAAAGAGCTGAAGCTGAAGTCGCGCATCGATGAGCCGCGAACCGTCGAAATCGATTTCGAGGGGCCCGGCAAAGTTACCGGCGGCGACATTCAAGGAACCGGCTCGATCGAGGTCCTCAATCCCGATCAAGTACTCGCGACGGTCAGCGAGGGCGGTCATCTCCAGATGGAGCTGACGGTCGAACGAGGGCGAGGATACGTCGACGCCGAAGACAACAAGTCGGATGATGATCCCATCAGTACGATTCCGATCGATAGCCTCTTCAGCCCGATTGAGAAGGTCAACTACAAAGTGACCAACGCTCGGGTGAAGCAGCGCACCGACTACGACAAACTCACTCTCGAGGTTTGGACCGACGGAAGCGTCGACCCCGAAGACGCCGTCGCCTATGCGTCCAAAATTCTCAAAGAGCAATTCACGATCTTCATCAACTTCGACGAAGACATTGAGCCGGAGATCGAAGAGGAGGACGAAGAGCCGGAGTTCGACGACAAGCTCCTCAAGCCGATCGACGAGCTCGAACTCTCGGTACGGAGCTACAACTGTCTCCAGGGCGCCGGAATCACCCACGTCGGCGATCTCGTCCAGCGCACGGAGAACGAACTTCTCAAAACCAAGAACTTCGGGCGCAAGTCCCTCAAAGAAATCCAGGACATTCTCGACGAGATGGACTTGCAGCTGGGGACGGATCTCGAAAACTGGCCGCCGAAGGGTCTCAAAGACGACGACGACGAAGAAGAGGCCGAGGCGAGCTGACGCCTGCGAGCCACGAAGACTCGTCGTACCCCATTTCAACTTGTTTCTGTCACCAGGACGACGCCATGCGACATCGCAAAAAAGGTCGAAAACTCGGGAGGGATGCGTCGCACCGCAAAGCGACGATCCGCAACCTCCTGAAGAGTCTCGTTGAGTACGAACTGATCCAGACGACGGACGCGAAGGCCAAAGAACTGCGCCGCCATGCCGATCGTCTGATCACGCTCGGCAAGCGCGACGATCAGCACGCTTTCCGTCAGATTCTCTCGAAGCTCCAAGACCGCGAGCTGGCGCACAAGGTCTTCGATGACCTCGCCGAGCGCGAGTCCATCGAGAGTCGAGAGGGCGGATACGTACGGCTCATCAAAGTCGGCAACCGCAAGGGGGATGACGCCCCAATCACGCGCATCTCCTGGATCGGATCGAATCTCGAGAACACCGAGGAGCTTCGCTTCCCCGATCACATTCTCGAGCTGATCGAGACCGACGTCGTCGACGACGAAGAAGACGACGACACCGAGACGTGAGGCTCCAGCTTTCATCGGGCGCCCTCCGGCGTCGCGCATGCCTCTCCCCGATGACGAAGAAGACGAGTCCATCGAGCGCCCGCGCTTCGATTCGATGAGCCGGGCGCTTTTTTTCGTGCCGAGCTTGCGGCGCCTCCGGCATCGTGTCGTCTCGATCATCGACGGTCACCCTGATACGCTCGAACTTCCCACAACGTCTTCATCCCTCCCCGCGCCCTCGAGTTCGAGAGTGACATCATGTGTCAGCAGTACCTCCGACATCTCGTCTGGACGAGTTGTCTCGCGTCTGGACTACTGGTCGTCTCGGCTTGCTCCTCTCAGAAGCGAGCCGATCGCGCTGAAGCTGACCAGCAGGCGTCCACGATCGCCGATCGGACGGCCTCCGAACCGAACGACGCTGACGAGGACGACGAGCCAGACGGCCCGAAGCGCATTATCCTCATGATCGGGGATGGCATGGGGACGCCGGCGATGACCGCGGGCACGTACGCTCGTGGCCGTCCCCTTCGCATGCTCTCGATGGAGCAGCTCGGCTTCATCACGACTCATTCTCACGAATACGTCACGACGGACTCGGCGGCCTCAGCGACCGCCTTCGCCACCGGTGAGAAGACGCACTATCAGGGCGTGTCGGTCGAGCCCGGCACCACGAAACAACAGGAGACCAACTCCGAGCACCATCTCAAAACGACCCTCGAACTCGCCGAGTCACGCGGATGGAAAACCGGCCTCGTCTCGACCTCCCGCGTCGTCCACGCCACCCCCGCTGCCTTCGCCAGCCACCGTGCCAGTCGCTATGCATACGATGGGATCGCGGCCGACATGGCCCAGTCGGGGGTCGACGTGCTCCTGGGCGGAGGACGCAAGCACTTCGTCGACGATCGTCGCTCCGACGGGCGCGATCTGTTGGGGGACCTCGACGAATCGGGCTATCGCATCGCCGATACGGCTGACGAAGTCCGCGCCGCCAGCGGGGTCGCCGACCGCGTCGTCGGTCTCCTTCACGATTCTTACCTTCCCGAAGTGACGAGCGATCAGCGGGCGATGAGTCTCCCGGACATGACGCGAGAAGCGATCGAGATCCTCGACCGCAACAACGACGACGGGTTCTTTTTGATGGTCGAAGGCTCCCAGATCGACTGGGCCGAACACGACGTCGATGGACCGAGAACCGTCGCCGAGACGCGAGATTTCGATCGAGCCGTCGGCGAAGCGCTCGAATATGCACGCCACCGTGACGATACCCTCGTCGTCACGGTGGCCGACCATGAGACCGGTGGACTCGCCGTCCTCGATCCCGACAAAGTCGAGCCCCACGTCGAGACACTCGGAGGACAAGAGCAGGCTGAACAGCTCGTCGACTACCCCGATTCTGCCGATGTCGCCGAGGACGTGCCCGACGCCATCTCCGAGGTCGACATCGAAAAGGCCGACGGCGGAGAGGGCGACAATCTCGGGATCGGGCGCCTCGAAGACGACGTCTTTTGGCCGAGCTT
>JAQCND010000388.1 GCA_028274765.1 Bradymonadaceae bacterium | reverse complement strand
CCCCGACGATACCGGCGAGAAACAGGAATTCGAACGTGATGCGCCCCTCCGACAACGCCTCCCAGACCGGTTCGAGCAGACGTCGTCCGAGTAGCTCGAAGACGACAATCGCCGCCCCGAGAAGGGCAATCTCCACAAAGAGACGCTCGTTGGCGGGCATCGCCGACGTGTTGATCGCAAGCCCAACGATCATGGAGTTGCCTCCCAGGAAGGCCCCGATGGCGATGCGCATCCAATCCCAGTGATCGGCGGCTTCGTCTCGATGCTCATCTCCCTTTTCTCTTGTCGGCACGTCGGGACCGTCGGTGTCACAACAATCCATGGTGGGGGACTTTGGATCGAAGAAACGATGGGCGGAGGTGGCGCCACGAGATCGGCGATCGTCTCGTAGACGTCTCCATGTACAACCCTCCCGGGGGCCATCTCAGCCCCGCACCCGACCGGTCGCCATCCAGCGGGGATTCCCTCGAGGTGGAACCGGCTATCATCCGCCATCGAGGGGCGGTGTGCCTCGCCCCTGACCCCGACGCACACCGCCGATACCCCGCCATCGATGATCGTCGGCGGCCAGGCCGGGTTTGTTGCGTCGGCGGGCGGAATAACGGGAGCGGCTCTTCTCGATCGTCGTGAATCAACGTGGTTTGCGTGTTCATTCGAGTCCCACCTCCTCGAGTTCGGAGGCCGTCCAGGCACTCGTGCGATCGCTGGTGGCCTCGCGGATCTTCGCGACCTGCGAGGGCGCAATCATGTCGGCATCGTTCGACCACGACGAGCGCACGTAGGTCAGCACCGCCGCGATCTGCCGATCGTTCAACTGGTCGCCCCAGGAGGGCATTTGATTGTTGTACGTCTCCCCCTTGACCTCGACGTCTCCTTGCATGCCATGGAGCAGAATACGGATGGGGACCTTCGGATTGTTCGTCACCCATCGAGCGCCGTCGAGCGGAGGAAAGTTGCCGGGAACGCCCTGCCCGTTCGACTGATGACAGGAGGAACACTGGCTGTAGACGCGTTTGCCGAGGGCGGTGAGCTCATCGGGAGACACCTCACCGCCGTCGCCGGACGACGCTGACGCTTCGGCCCGCTCGGCAGCGGGCTGTTGGCCGGGGTACAACACGTCGACTCGCCAGTCTCCGCTGTAGGCCCCCATGTACCATCCTCCCCACATCAGGAGTCCGAAAAAGAGAAAGATGAGTGTCAACGGAATGGGCTGATAGCCATCCCGGGGGCGCGCTTTTTCGCGAACGATCGGATCGTGAAGATCGTGGATGTCCTCCTCGACCTCCTCGCCCGTATCGTCGAAGGACGGAGTCGTGTCACTCATCAATCGACCTCCTCGGGATCGGTCCCGCGTTGGGCATTCGGAGGGAGTGTTTGCTGATGATCGAGACTCAACAGATAGGCGACGAGCGCCTCGGCCCGTTCGGTGGCGACGACGTAATGACCGGGCACTTGGTAATCCTCGGGAAGTTCGATGCGCCCATCGGGAATCTTGGTCATCCCTTCTTTGGGCACCGTGCGAAACAGGAACCGAAACGGAGGCATGATGGAGCCGGGCGAGGTAGTCTGTGGATTGTAGAGGTGCATGTAGTGCCATTGCTTGCTCGGCTGCCTCGCACCGATGTTGCGAAGATCGGGGCCGGTGCGCATCGTGCCGAGCAAGGGAGGCTCCTCGCGCACGTAGTCGAGCGGCACGCTCGCTCGCATGCCCCATCCACGCGAGAGGTCGGATCCGAAGTCGTTCTGGCGTACCTGTTGGCTGTGGCAGTACATGCAGCCGAGATCCTCGTAGACCTCCTTGCCTCGTCGTGCCATCTGTGAGCGCTCGGGGGGATACACCCCGCCACTCTCCAGTTCCACGGGTTCGAGCCGGTCGACCTGCCAGTTGGGAATCTGGATGAGTCCGATATACGAAGCGACGACAGTCGCCAACACCCCGAGGGCAATCAGGAGGCTTCGCTCCATGCTCTCGGAGGGTGTGATCCGGACTTGAGTCCCATCTTCGTCACGGGACGAGGAATCATTCGTTGTCATGGCGTCCCTCCCTGAGAGTGAGTGTCATGCATGATCTCGTCCCCTTCGTCGGGGGCGAGCATGGGGGGGCCACGCTCGGTGCCGCGATCGGTCGCCCAGTCGACAAGCATGCGTCCGACCAGATACGCAAAGACGCAGTGACCGAGCGTCATGAGAATCGCAGCAAAGGAGCGAGACCACAGAAATGGGAGCGTGGTCTCGACGATCTCCAGAAAGGCGGTATCGGGATTCTGGAGCATCTGGCCCTGGAGCCATCCGCCGAGAGTCAGACCAACCCAGTAGATGATCATGCCGATGGCCGTCGTCCAGAAGTGAATCTTGATGAGCGACGTCGACGACCACTCTCGCCCCGTCAAACGGGGCATGATGTAATACATCGACCCGAACAGCACCATCGTCACGAAGGCGTACATCCCGAGATGGGCGTGAGCGATGGTGTAGTGCGT
>JAQCND010000503.1 GCA_028274765.1 Bradymonadaceae bacterium | reverse complement strand
GGATACGGCGGCGAGGGGCTGCTGGTCGACGACCCCGACGACGTCGATGTCGCCCTCCAGGAGGCCAAGGAGATAGCTCGTGCCGGCACCCCCGTTTTGGTTAACGTCCACCTGGCCGACAGCGACTTCCGGAAGGGCTCGATTTCGATGTAACTCAGGACGTCGCCATCGGTCTTACAACCTCTTGTTTCCCGGCCATGTCTCCAACCGAATCCGAAGACGTGTTCGCCGATTCCGAGACGGGCAAACCAACAATTTCTCCTGCCAAACGTCTGGAACTCCTCGATGTAGCGCGGACCTCGATCCGGCAGGGACTCCACGCTCCCGACCCTCCCGATTTTGAGCAAATTCCCCCCGACCACTTCCTCGATACACCTCGAGCTACCTTCGTGACTCTCGAGATCGAGTCCGAGCTGGTCGGATGCCTCGGGAAAACCAACCCGGTCTACCCCATCGGCTACGACGTCGCTTACAACGCTTACGGCGCGGCGTTTCGCGATCCTCGATTCTCTCGGATCGAGGCCGACGACTTGTCCGACCTGGATATCCATATCTCGCTGCTGAGCCCACTCGATCCTCTCGATGTCTCGACGCGGGCGGAACTGATCGCATCCATCGAACCCGGTGTCCACGGTCTGCTGATCGAGCAGGGCGACCACCGGGGGACGTTTCTGCCGTCGGTCTGGGAGACATGCCCCAACCCCGATACGTTCCTCCGTCATCTCAACCGAAAGGCGGACCTGCCGCCCGACTACTGGTCGAGCGATCTCGACATCTACCGCTATACGGTCGAAGCCTTCGACCGCCACTCGATCGAGATGTCTTGAGAAAGGAGAGCTGACGCCGCGTCGGACGACCACGCCCTTCGAGTCCGCTGCCGTCTCAAAGGCTCGAACGCTCGAGGGACTCGAACGCCGATGTCGACGCAATGTTTTCGCCCTCTCGCCAAACACCACCGTTTTACGATCTACTCGTGGCTCCTCGCCGTCCGTTCATCGATATACGGACATCTTACCGGTTTTCCGCCCGTTGAAACTTGTATCCAGCCCCTCGAACCTGTACCCTTGAGATGGTTTCAAGGTCGTGTGCACGGAACTCTTGCGGTCGCCGCTGCACACGGGTGACGTCTGTTCATGTCAAACGACCGTTGGTCAGGAGGCTGCATGGTTCTCCCCGTTCATCCCGGTGTCCTCGGCTCTCTTTACTCGTTCGGCTCTCGCGCGATTCGAGGCGAAATTGGCCTCGAAGACGACACCCAGGAGACGATCTCGAAAGTTCGCAACGAACTCGAGGACGTCTCCAATCTCGTCGGGGACTTTTCACCCACTCAACCTGGCACGTGGCCGCAATTTGCGGGGCGCGTGATGGATCGCGCCTTCGAATCGTGCCGCCACTACGAGTCGGCCGAGGCATGGCGCGACATCAACGGCTTCAACGGAACGCTCGCGTTACCCGATCGCCTGATGCGTCAGCTCGCCCAGACGGCGCGCACCGAAACCGTCTTCGAGAGCGACGATCGCCTGCTTCGCCTCCTCGCGCTCCCGGATGCCCCTCCCATCTGCCTGGAGACCGACTCCGAGAAGAGTCTCGAATCCCACCAGTTCTACTACCCTCCGGAGTACGCCGACGAAACTCAACTTCGAGCCAGCATGGCGGATGTCTATTGGCGATCTCGCTCGGCGATACTGATGAGTTTCGCCGGCAACGACTATCGCTTCGAAGAATTTGGCCTCGACGATCACATCTACCGAGGGGAAGAGCTGGAGCTGATCGACCGACTCCGGGAGTTCCGCCACGAGGGGATTCGCCGCAGCGTCCTTCTCCAGGGGCC
Source organism: Bradymonadaceae bacterium (assembly GCA_028274765.1). Classification (GTDB taxonomy): domain Bacteria; phylum Myxococcota_A; class Bradymonadia; order Bradymonadales; family Bradymonadaceae; genus CAJXPB01. The sequence goes on along the minus strand of JAQCND010000503.1, from coordinate 6,569 downwards.
GCCCGGATGCGGCAAGACGACCTTTTGCTGCCATGCGGCTCGTGAACTCTCGGAGCGCACCCTCCTGCTGGGGCCCGACGCCCTCGGCCAGCTTCGCTGTGAACCCTGGAAACGCCTCGTCGAGACGCTCCAACCCGAGCTCGTCATCGTCGAAGACATCGATCACGCCGACGAATTTGCCGGCCGAGAAGGCAAAAATCGCGCGCTCCGCCTCTTCGAAGAACAGCACTGCGACATCCCCACGATCCTGTTCACCTCCAACGATCACTCGAAGCTCCCGGAGGCGATGCGCCGCCCCGGTCGCATCGACAGTATCGTCCGGTTCGAGGAACCCTCCGACCAGATGCGCGAGCACATCATCGACAAGCTCGCCGAACGCGTCGGCGTCGAAGTGCCCGACGAGCGGCGCGGCTGGCTGATCAATCTGCTCGAGGAACACTCGACGGCCCACGTGCTGGAAGCCCTCCGACGCGCTCGCGTCCAGGGCTGGGACGACGACATGGAGTCCGGAGAGGCGACGTTCCGAATGCACCGCAACTTCGAGACCAGCTCCGAGTGGCTGAAAGTCCACGGCTTCCGCCATCTCGACGTCGATGCCGAGTACGTCTTCCAGCGGGTCTTCAATGCCGCCGATCCCGAACTGGTCTTCGATGGTGACCACTCGCGTCTCTGGCGAGTCGTCCTGCCCAACGGCACCGAACTCTGCCTCAAACCCCACGAACACGAGACCTGGGACTGTGTCCAGACCTACTACCGCCCCGATCACGACGGGCGCGAGAACTTCATCGAGGGGTTTGCCGAGGCGTTCTGGGGCGACGACGAGCTGATGCTGATGGATTCGGTCGAACACGAGACCCTCTGCCGTCCCCTCGAACACGACAATCGTCGCTATCACGGCGACCTCGCCGAGTTGATCGACGTGATGGAGGCGTTTCGTGACGACGGACTCCGTCGCAACATTCTCCTTCAGGGGCCGCCCGGCACCGGCAAAACCACCTTCTGTCTGCACGCCGCCCGCGAGCTGTCGCAGCGGACGCTGATGCTGACCCCCGAATTCTACAACACCATCCGATGTGCCACGTGGCGCCAGTTGACCGACCTCCTCCAGCCCGAGATGGTCATCATCGACGACGTCGACCGCGTCGCCGACCACGCGCTCGAACAAAAGCTCCGGCTCTTCGAGGAGAACTACTGCGACATCCCCTTCGTGCTGTTGACGTCCAACGACATCGACCGCCTCCCGCGGCCGATGAAGCGTCCCGGGCGCATCGACCAGATCCTCGAGGTCGGTGAGACCGAAGAACAGGTTCGCTGGAATCTCATCCGCAACATGGCCGATCGCGTCGGCGTCGAGGTTCCCGACCAGCAACTCAAGCGTCTCGACGCCATCCTCCAACACCAGTCCCCGGCCCATCTGCTCGAGGCCCTGCGACGAGCCCGCGTCCTCGGATGGGACTCGGATCCGCTCGACGACCACGATGTCACCTTCGAGACCGAGGGTGAGTCGGACGAGGAGACGGAGGACTTCGTCGACGCCTCGGGCGTACTGTGAGATGGCGTCGAGCGGGGGACTGAAAACACATCCGATATCCGATGATTCGCCGTTGTCGTCTGACTTGTGTTGTTGGTGGCATCTGAAATGATTTTCGGGATGACCGTGCACCATGACTGATTACATCTGCGCCCTCGACCAAGGGACGACCGGGACGACCGCCGTCATTCTCGACGACGAGCTCCACACTCACGCCCAGATCACCCGCGAGTTCGATCAGATCTATCCCAAACCCTCCTGGGTCGAACACGATCCCGAGGTGATCTGGCAGACGACGCTCGCGACGATCGGGGAGGCCCGCGAGCAGGCCGACGTGGCTCCCGAGTCTATCGCTGCCGTGGGACTGACCAACCAGCGCGAGACGACAATCGTCTGGGACCGCGAGACTGGTGAGCCGATCTACAATGCCATCGTCTGGCAGGATCGCCGCACGCGTGGACGCCTCCAGCAACTCGACGACGAGGGGCTCGAGCCCAAGGTACGTGAAACGACGGGGCTGCTGCTCGACCCCTATTTTTCGGGCACCAAGATCGCCTGGATTCTCGACCACGTCGATGGAGCTCGCAAGCGGGCGAGGAAGGGAGAGCTAGCCTTCGGCACGATCGAAAGTTTCCTGTTGTGGCGCCTGACGGGAGGCAGTACCCACAAAACGGACGTCTCGAACGCCTCTCGGACTCTGCTGATGAATCTCGACGAGGGTCGCTGGGACGACGAGATGTTGGATCTGTTCAACGTCCCGCCCGAGGTACTTCCCGAGATCGCTGGCAACGCCGAATGCCTCGGACGCATCCGCGATGTTGAGCCGCTGAACGACGGAACCCCCATCTGTGGGGCCGCCGGCGACCAGCAGGCAGCTCTGTTCGGACAGACGTGCTTCGAGGAGGGAGACGCCAAGTGTACGTTCGGCACGGGGGCCTTCCTGCTGATGAATACCGGTACCGAACCGGTCGAGAGCCGCCATCGCCTCCTGTCGACGGCCGCCTGGGAGCTCGACGGTGAGCGCCACTACGCTCTGGAGGGGAGCGCCTTCGTCGCCGGCGCCATGGTCCAGTGGTTGCGGGACGGACTCGACCTGATCGAGTCCGCCGACGAGATCGAGCCGCTGGCTCGCTCGGTCGACTCCAGCGACGAAGTCGTCGTCGTCCCGAGCCTCTCGGGCCTCGGCGCCCCCCACTGGGAGCCCGATGCCCGTGGCGTCATCTGGGGCCTGACGCGCGGGACCGGAGCCGGCCACGTCGCCCGTGCCGCGCTCGAGGGCATCGCCCTCCAGAACGTCGACATCCTGCACGCCATGGAACGCGACGCCGGCGAGGACCTCCCCGATTTGAAGGTCGACGGCGGGGCGAGCGACAACGATCTCCTGATGCAAATGCAGGCCGACTTCCTGGGGTGCGAGATCGTCCGCCCCGAACTCACCGAAACCACCGTACTGGGGGCTGCCCTCCTGGCGGGGCTCGGCGCCGATATTTTCCCGGATCTCGAGTCGATCCGAGAGACGTGGCGGAAGGACCGGCGATTTGCGCCCGACATGGGGGAATCCGAGCGAACGCGCCACCTCGAACTCTGGCAAGAGGGCCTCGAGCGCGTATAGTTCTCCCTGTGTCTCCCCCCGGCACGCCTGTGCGCGCCGCCCGCCGCAAACCGGCCAGTCGCTCGAAGGGGTCACCGCCCGGGTCGGACATTGGGCGGTTGGGCGGCTCACTCCTTCCACGCACCTGACAGCTCGCCACTCTACCCCTCGTTTATGATCATCGGCAGTGACGGGGCGTGTGTTGCGTATCTAGACCAAACCCGGAGGAGACACCAGGGCGATCGCGTTCGAGCTCGCCAACCCTCGCGATGTGCTGGTGTGCTTCGCCGGATAGAGCCGCTCGACCCCGAGCGGCTTCGCCGTTCCAGGCCGGCTGGGAGCCGGCGCTCCATGGGACGTCTCCCCCGACATCCCTTCAAGTGCCTCCTGGAACGCCTTGATACGTCTTCGACGCGAGCAACTTGCTGGCACGTCGACGAACGCCCCCTCGGAGTCGGGGGAGAGTGCTGACCGAGAGGAGAGAAACGTTCACATCCGATCACTCTCGAGGAGAAACCTTCGGATATTGCAAAGTCGCTTGCCAGCCCCCACCATCGACCTCGCCGTCCGCTGAGATGACTGGGAGCCACCAGCCTCCAGTGACACGGTCCCCGGCCACTCGACCTGTTGGTTCGACCTGATGACCTGCTTCGATATGAGCAATACGACCGCCCTCTTTCTGGTGCTCGACAGCGTCGGTATCGGCGAAGCCCCGGATGCGGCCGATTTTGGTGACGAAGGCGCTGATACCGTCGGTCACATCGCCGAAACCATCGAGGCGTTCTCGATGCCCAACATGGAGGAACTCGGTTTCGGCAACATCGACCACTTCGACGCCCTCTCCGCCACCGATGCGCCGGGAGCGAATTTCGGGCGCATGGAAGAAAAGAGTCCCGGCAAAGATACCACCACCGGCCACTGGGAATTCACGGGACTGTTGCTCGATCAACCCTTCCGCACCTTCCCCAGCGGCTTCCCCGACGACATCGTCGAGGAGTTCGTCGAACGCACCGGATGTGGTGGCGTGCTGGGCAACAAGCCCAAAAGCGGCACGGTCATCATCGAGGAGCTGGGCAAAGAACACGAGTCGACCGGTCAGCCGATCGTCTACACGTCGGCCGACCCCGTTTTCCAGATCGCCGCCCACACCGATGTCGTCGACCTCGAGACGCTCTACGAGTGGTGCGAAATCGCCTACGACATCGTGGTACCACGGGGGATTTCCCGCGTCATCGCTCGCCCTTTCATCGGTGCATGGCCCGATTACACACGGACGTCGGATCGCAAGGATTTCGCCTGCCCCCCTCCGGACGAGACCGTGCTCGATCGACTCGTCGACGGCGGTCACGACGTGACGGCCATCGGCAAGATCGGACAGATCTTCTCCGGACAGGGCATCACCGACACCATCAAGACCGAAGACAACGACCACGGAATCGACGTCACGATCGACTGTCTGAACAACCGCGACGGCCTCGTCTTCACCAACCTGGTCGACTTCGACTCCAAATACGGTCACCGACGCAACCCCGAGGGATACGCCGGGGCGCTGGAGTCCTTCGACCAACGACTCCCCGAGATTCTCGAGAGTCTCGACGAAGGTGATTTCTTTGCCATCACCGCCGACCACGGCAACGATCCGACCTACGAAGGGACCGACCACACGCGGGAATACGTCCCGCTTCTGACCGGTATCAAGGGCGGTACGGTTGGTCACAACCTCGGCACCCGATCGGGCTTTTCCGACGTGGGCGCCACACTCGCCGACTACTTCGAGGTCGACTGGGACGTGGGCACGAGCTTTCTCGACGACATTACGGAGACGGCATGACGACGCGCGATATCGGCATCGTCGGAGCAGGGGCGGCGGGCATCTGGACCGCCTGGCGAGCGGCCGAGGAGACGTCCGAATCGACCGACGTCGTACTACTCGAAAAAACACCTCGCGTGGGCACCAAGATCCTCGCCAGTGGGGGCCAAAAGTGCAACCTTACCACAACCCTCGGCCCGCGAGATGCCGGTCCTCTCTACGGGGATGAGGCCGAACGCTTTCTGCGCTATGGTCTCTGGACCCTCCAGCCGAGCGAGCTGAGACGACGATTCGACGCGATTGGCGTGCCCACCAAAGAGGCTCATCTGCAAAAGATCTTCCCCGAAAGCGAACGGGCTGTCGACGTTCGCGATGCCCTCGAACGGGAGACGCGTGAGGCCGGCGTCGAGATTCGTCTCGAACGCCCGGTCCAAGACATCCGCTTCGAGGACGGCGAATGGACCGCCGCCGTCGACGACGGTCGCAACCTGCGTTGCCGTCGACTCCTGTGCTGTCCCGGGGGCATGAGCTATCCGGGCACCGGTACGACGGGCGACGGCTACGAGTGGATGACCGACCTCGGTCTCGACATCGTCGAGCCCGTCCCCGACTTGGTCGGACTCCTCAGTCCCGCCGATTGGGTCCATGAACTGGCGGGAGTCGACGTCCAGACCGTCGAGGCCCAGATACTTGACGGCGAGGGACGCATCCTGGCCCGCCGACGACGACCGATTGTCTTCACCCATCAGGGTATCTCGGGCCCCGGTGCCATGGATCTGGCCGAACACGTGACGCGCCCCCGAACCGAACGCCCCGACGAGTCTCACCAGCGTACCCTGGCGCTGGACCTGTATCCCGACATCGATCACGACGACCTGCGGGCGATGATCGTCGACGCTGCATCCTCACCGGGGGCTTGCGGTGTCTGGAGCGTCCTCCCCGATGGTTTTCCACGTTCGGTGTTTCGAGCCGCGTGTCAGCAGATCGGACTGTCGGGCAAGGGATTGATGATCGACGACCTGACGGCCGACCGCCGCAACAAACTCATCCACACTCTCAAACGCCTGTGTGTCCCGCTGAGTGGCTCCGAGGGCTTCGAGCACGCCGAAGTGACCGCCGGCGGAGTCGCCCTCGAGCAGATCGACCCGGAGTCGATGCGTGTCAACGGCATTCCCCAGCTCTATGTCTTCGGGGAAATTCTGGATGCGACCGGTCCCATCGGAGGCCTGAACTTTCAGGCCGCCTGGTCCGAAGCCGAAGTTGCCGCACTCGCCGTTGCCGAGGACCTTTCGGATTCGTAACATTTTGACTCGGTTCGACTTTTTAAGTGAACGTGCCCATCCCAAGGTATCTCCTCGAGTCTCAAACGTGCACCTCGTTTACACGTTGTTTCATCGACGCGGGCTCCTCGAGAACCGCTGAAGGGGGCGATACCACCGAGTTTCGAGCGTGAATCCGGAGATCGAGGAACGGATGCCCCTCCATCCGGGCTCCGAACGGGGCGAGAGGAGGGGCGATTCGCGTATGTCCGGATCGGTGGTATGAAATGGCGTTTGCACTCCCTCGTTGGGGCTCGAAACCTCCATAGCTCCACTCGTCCCGGCCCCATGAAGACGATGGTTTGATGGATTCTCTTT
>JAQCND010000501.1 GCA_028274765.1 Bradymonadaceae bacterium | reverse complement strand
ATGGTGATCTCCTCGATCTCGAGAGAGTCCGGTCAAAACGACCAGTGTTCGTCGAGTTTGTCTCGAAGATGGGTGATGTCGTCGCGCTCGAACGACCCGCGCTCGCAGTCTTCAATCACCTCGCTCAAGCGATCGTTGAGGGCGTACTGACGTTGAGCGAGGCTTCGCAACACGTTGTGTTCGAGTTGGCAGGCCACCATGTCGTCGTCTCGTCGGCGTTCGACCCGCGGAGGGCCAGCGAGATGCAGGAGATGGGCTCCTTCGTCGGGGCGAGCCGTGGCCGAACGAGGCGTCCCGAGGACGAATCCCAGCTCTCCGAGAATGGCTTCGGGCTCGACGACGGCGAGTTCGACGGGATCGGGGCCGTCGGACGAACGGGTCACTCTCACGCGACCGTCGAGAAGGACGTACATGTCGCGACAACACGCCCCCTCTTCGACGATGGATTCGCCCTCCTCGTAGATACGGTACTCGAGGTGAGGCGCGAGGGTGTCGAGATGTTCGTCGTCGAGCCCCTCGAACATTATTACGTCTCGATACTCGTGTGGGGGGATGTCGTCACGTACTTTCATTGGATGCCTCGCGTGGCCATCGCCTGAGCGACGCGCCCGAGACTCACGATGTAAGCGGCCTGCCGCAGGCTCACTCGCCGTTCGTCGGCGATCTCGAAGACCTGCTCGCAGGCGTTGGTCATACGGGTATCGAGTTCATCGATTACGCGTTCCTCGGTCCATTCGAAGTGCTGTCGGTTCTGAACCCACTCGAAATACGAAGCGATCACGCCTCCGGCATTGGCGAGGATGTCCGGCACAACGTCGACGTCCCGGGCCTGGAGGCGAGCATCCGCCTCGGGGGTCGTGGGGGCGTTGGCGCCCTCGACCACCAGATCGGCCCGGACGCTGTCGGCATTGTCGGCGGTCAAGACGTGGCCGAGCGCCGCCGGCACCAGGATATCGAACGGATAGGCCAGAAGCTCCTCGTTCGTGATCGAGCGTCCCGCGTCGCAGCCGCCGAGATCGCCGTGTTCCCGAACGTAGTGGCGCAGGCGTTCGACCTCGAGGCCCTCGGGAATGGCCCTTCGTCCCCTATCGTTCGTCTATTGATCAATGTACCACAGATCGTTCGAAAGCCAACATACGGCAGGGCCCAGGGCCAGGGCGAGCGCATGAGACGTATCAGCGATGCGACAAGACGCTCCTCCCTTCGGAGTACGTCTTATCGCCTCGCTCCCCCCTGAATGGAATCGCTCGGCGACTTGCCAGCAAGCTGCTCACTTCAAAGACGTATAAAAGCGCTCTAAAGGGGCGTGCGTCATCGGGCGTGAAGCTTGGCCGACGCTCCAGGGGTGTCACCCCCATGGGAGCTCGATGGTTCTCGGGAGCGGCCCCGTGCCGTCTGTGACGTGAGCATCCCTGCTCGCATGTCGTTCCACCGATCCGATTCGAGGAAGGAGTGAGGTGACACGACGGCGTTCGAGCCGCGAATGGATTGATGGTATCTCTCATACAATCACGCTGCGATAGGGCCCGTCTCGAGACAATTACTTGCGAACGACATGACACGAGCGATGAGATGAAGGGGGCTGTATCTCGACAACTCGAGTGATGCCTCGAAAGTTGGGGGAGACACTCTCGACAAGCATCCTCCCCTCCGAGCCCCCCTCGTCGCCCCCTCGAAGCCGATCACACACGGATTTGAAGGATACGAGCACGATGCCATGAGTCAGAGAGTGATCCCGGGAGGATTTGAACCTCCGACCTTCGGGTTAGGAACCCGATGCTCTGTCCGACTGAGCTACGGGATCTCGAGGAGGATCGAGGGTAACACGTTGTTCGGAGCGCGGCAACGCGATCCGGATATCGGCAACCGTCAGTCCAAGCCCCCTCCCGGAGGGGAGTCATTCGGCAACGAGCCAGCGGAGACGCTCACGTCACAGACGTACAGGGGCGCGCCGGAAGATGCGATGCCGTGACGAGCCGCCCACAGGTCGTGATTGTACTCCAGATATCGAGGGAGGGTGATCGCACTCGAACACGTTCCCCGTGCTCGGCTGGCTGGGCGTCCACGTCTGAAGGAAATACAGGGCGCGACCGGGAGGCGTCGAGGGGACGCGAGGTTTTCGATCGACGCCTGGAGCGCCTTCATGTTTCTCGTACGTGTCTGGTCGTCGGAGTTCGCCGGCACAAATGGAGAGTGAATCGGCATGAGATCCCGCGAAAACATCCGGGGAGGGGAGAGACGCGCCCCCGACTTTGTACGTAGGCGTCAAACCTGGTTTCGGAGATTGGGGCTGTCTCCCCGAGGATCACGTTCATGCGTCCGTGACGTGGGCATCCCTGCTGACACGTCGCTTCATGGGTTTTTCTCGGGACCATTGAAGATGTCAGCGAGAAACAATCGTCCGTAGGTTTCGGGCGATTGCCCTGGATATCGAGGCGGGATCGTCGCTCGTGGGCTCTAGATGAAACGATCGGCCTCCCGACAGGTAGAGATGCGGCAAGGAGTGACGCTTCGTGCGGGGGGAGGGGGCGAGATGGCATCAGCTATCGGTCGATCCCCCCTCTTGTCGATCAGGTGTTGCCCTGGCGCCGGTCCTCTCGCCAGTGACAGTGCTTGTACTTGTCGCCACTCCCGCACCAGCAGGGCTCGTTTCGACCGATGTCGCGCTGGCGGACGTAAGTGTCGGGGTGGTGGTGATCACCGAGTTCACCAGCTTTGGCCTTTTCGATGATCTCGCGGGCCCTGGACTCGGAGCCGCGAAGTTCGTTGATCTGGCCCTGTTGTTGGTCGGAGAGTTCTCCGCCGAGCGCCTCGATGGCGTCGGCGACCTGAACGGCCTCCTCGACGTCGTCCGGATTCTCGAGCCCCCCTTGGAGATAGCGCTCCAGCATTGGAAAGAGGGCATCGAGGCCGTCGGGGTCGCCGTAAGCGGCGAGGTTTTCGGCGCCCAGATACGGGTCTTGGACGAAGTTCTTGAGGATAACCTGGAAAATCTGTTCGTCACGGACACCGAGATCGGCGAAGACACAGGCCAGATCGGCGAGGAATGCGTCGCCCCGCCGTTTGAGGACCTCGAGGCCCGCGTCGACGGCCGCCTCGTCGAACTTCTGGATGGCACGTGTCAGGGCGATGTCGAGTACCGCCTCGGGTTCGCAGTCGGCGAGCGCCTCGTACATGGGTTCCAGGGCCTCGGGGGCGCCGATATCTCCGAGGATACGGGCCGCGTAGATGGGCGCCCACCCCTGGCCCGGGGCTGTCTCGTCCCAGTAATCGCGGGTCTCGAGGATCTCGATGAGGCGAGGGACAACTCGCTCCCCGAACTCGACGAGCTGCTGATAGGTGGCGTCGGAGAGATGCTCTCCCTCCTCGAACAACATGTAAATGGAACGTTCGACCTCTTCGTCGATGTCGGGGACATCATCGGACATGGTGAGCCTCCGGAGAGAGGGCGGGTTGCCAGTCGAAGCAGAAGTGTACAACATTCGAGCGAGTGAACGATACAGAATGGCTCGATGTGCGGGTCGAGCCCCGTCGAGTCGGCAGCTCGCGGAGCCCGATCTACGTTCCGCTCCGAGAGAGAGCGGCTTCGCAGCACTGGGGTCACTTGATATCGTCGGACGGAGCCCTCTCCATCGAGGGCGACATCCTGGGGGCTCACCCCGAGTCT
>JAQCND010000499.1 GCA_028274765.1 Bradymonadaceae bacterium | reverse complement strand
TGATACGTCCTCGACGTGAGCATCCCTGCGTGAGCCGGCTGGAAGCCCACTTCCGGAGGACGTACAGGGGCGCTCCGACGGCCGGGCCTTCCGGATCGGCTCGATATCGGTTCGGAGCGCCTTGATACGTCCTCGACGTGAGCATCCCTGCGTGAGCCGGCTAGAAGCCCACTTCCGGAGGACGTACAGGGACGCTCCGAAGCCGGGCCTTCCGGATCGACTCGATATCGGTTCGGAGCGCCAGCATCCCTGCTGGCACGTGGCTTCAGCGACGCCCTGGCGGGAGGATGGAGGTGGCATGACACGGACCGAATCGTGAATGTGTGGCTTATACCTCTAATGCGATCGGCCTGCGAATCCCCCCTTGTATTATGAGAGGCAGGCAAATTATGGTCCGCACCTGCCCGAGTAGTTTCATCGGCCTCGGATGCTCTCCCCTCTTCAGACGACGCCACTACCATGAACGACACCTTAGACATCTCACGTGAAATCGAGCGGGAGGTCGAGCGTCGGCGCACGTTTGCGATCATCTCGCACCCCGACGCCGGGAAGACGACACTGACCGAAAAGCTCCTCCTCTACGGAGGCGCCATCCATCAGGCCGGGAGTATCAAATCTCGTCGCGCCGCCCGACACGCGGTCAGCGACTGGATGGAGATGGAAAAGGATCGCGGCATCTCGATCACCTCGTCAGTGCTGCAGTTTCCGTACGACGACTGCGCCGTCAATCTGCTGGATACCCCCGGCCACGCCGACTTCTCGGAAGATACGTACCGAACGCTCGGGGCGGCCGACAGTGCCGTCATGCTGCTCGACTGCGCCAACGGCGTCGAGCTCCAGACCGAAAAGCTCTACCGTGTCTGCTCGATGCGCAACCTGCCGATCTTTACCTTCATCAACAAGATGGACCGGTACGGCAAGGAGCCGCTCGATCTCATGGAGGAGATCGAAGAGGAACTCGGCATCGATACCTATCCGATGAACTGGCCCGTCGGCATGGGCAAGGATTTCCAAGGCGTATACGATCGCCGCTCCGAAGAGGTCCTGCTATTCGAGGAAGATACTACGCACGGCCAGGAAATCGTCGACTTCGAGCGCGTCAGCATCGACAACTCTGAAATCGAGCGCATCATCGGGCGGCGACGCTACGAAGAGCTCCTCGAGGAGGTCGAGTTGCTCGAGATCGCCGGTGATTCTCTCGAGCCCGACCGCGTGATCGCCGGCGAACAGACGCCGGTCTTCTTCGGCAGTGCCATCAATAACTTCGGGGTTCAGCCCTTTCTAGAGGGATTTCTCGAGATGGCCCCCTCTCCGGTCGAGGGCCAGACGTATCCGGTCGATCCCAAACGCGAGGATTTTTCGGGGTTCGTCTTCAAGATCCAGGCGAACATGGATCCGAATCATCGAGATCGGGTTGCTTTCGTCCGGCTCCTCTCGGGCAAATACGAGCGCGACATGCACGCCAATCTCCAGCGCGAGGAGCGTGAGCTCAAACTCGCCTACCCCAAGCAGTTCATGGCGCAGGAGCGAGAGATGGCCGAGGAGGCCTACGCCGGCGACATCGTCGGCCTCCACGATCCCGGCTACTTCAAGATCGGTGACGTCATCTCCACCGGCGAGCCCGTCGAAGTCCCTGGAGTGCCCCGGTTCAGCCCCGAACACTTCGCCGTCGTCGAAATCGAGGATGCACTGCGTCGCAAGAAACTCAAAAAGGGGCTCGATCAGCTCGCCGAAGAGGGCGCCATCCAGGTCTTTCGCCAGCCGCGCAAGGGCCATAAAGAGACGGTCGTCGGGGCCGTTGGGGTTCTGCAGTTCGAGGTCCTCAAACAGCGGCTCAAAAACGAATACGACGTCGAGGTCAATCTTCGCACGCTCGACTTCGACTACGCCCGCTGGGTCGAAGGCAATTTCGACCCCGACGATTTCCGGCGCCACAACTACACCAAAGTGCTGGTTGATCAAGACGATCTGCCGATCATTCTCTTTCGCAACGACTGGGCGCTCGATCGCTGCCAAAACCAGTACTCCACTTTGAACTTTCTCCCGAATCCGCCCGGCACCCCCGGGCTCGAACAGCTCCACGGCGAGAGCTGGGACTTTTGAGTCGAGATGGCCCGCGACGACGCACGTCTTCCGCATCTGTTCGGATGGGCGCTCGTCGCCCTGCTCGTGGCCGCCGAGCTGTACCGGCGCGTAGCCGCGGGGGCCGTCCCTCCCGACTTCTCGGCCTATCTGGCGGCTGCCGACGTCTGGATGCAGGGCGGCGATCCTTACGGACCTGCCCTCCTCGAGGCACCGCGGTACGGCGGCTATCCCTACGTCTACGTGCCGGGCACATTGTCGTTGATCGCTCCACTCCACGAACTGTCGACCGAGGTGGCGACCTCGTTGGAACTGGTCGTGCGGGTCGCCGTGCTGTTCGGCATCGTCCTTTGGTGCCGACGCACCTGGGAGCTGGAGCCCCCGCTGTTTGCGCTCCTCCCCCTCGCACTTTTCTACGAGCCGATCGCGGCGGACTTCCTCGGCGGCAATCTAACGACATACATGCTCGGCGTGGTCCTGGCGTGCCGCGAGATCGGGCGTCGACCCAGCGAGTCCTGGCACGCGATGGCGGGAGTGCCGCTCGGCCTTCTACTGGCCTTCAAGCCGATGTGGATACTACCCGTCGGCGCGATCGTCCTCGTCGAGCGAGCCTGGCGACTCGTAGGAGGGCTCCTCGTCGGCGGCTCGACCGTAATCGGGCTCACTCTCTGGCAGTGGCCGCTCGTCGACTCGTGGTTGAGGCGCATCGAACAGGTCCGGGCTCACTACCAGTCCATCGATCTGCTCAGTCTCGGCCGCTGGCTTCAGGCCGACCTCGGACCCTCCATCCCTCCGGCCACCTGGCCCGCCATCGCGACACTCGTCTGGGCCGCCATCGGATGGGGACTCTGGCGACGCGTCGAAGAGGCCGGAAGTCCGTCCGGCTCGTTCGACAACGACTCGTCGCCTGACACCACCTCGACGTCTCCATCCGAGAGTCCGAAGAGCCGCTCCGTCCCCCTCTGGCTGTGGGGATGTGCCTCGCTGATGGCTTGGCCCCGACTCGGCTCTTACTCGTACGTTCTGTGGCTCCCCGTACTCACCTACCTCTGGCAGCACTGGGGCTCAAAACGGACACTTCTCTGGTCCCTTCCGGTCTTCGGACCTCTGCCTTGGATGCTTCGACTCGTTCAGAACGGCCTCTACCACCGCATGCTCCTCTATCTCTGGGGACTCGGCCTCGCCGTCGCCCTCGCCCTCGTGCTGTACCGCGATCTCGAGTCGTCGCATGCGTCCCAGGCCCCGTAAACGTCGAACTCGGTCACAGGTGTCGAGGCGGTCCATCCCATGCATCGAGGTGCAGAATCAGGTACTCCAGGTGTTTGAAATGAAACGTGATTTGTATTAAATTTCGATACAAATTATCCCCCGTTTCGTGGTTTGACGATCGCACTTCAATAATCCGGAGGGCCCCCTCATGTCGCACCATTCGCGTATCCCGAGCGTGCCGGTGCTGTTGCTCGCCAGTGGGTATCTCGCCACCCTGGGGCTCGCCTGTTCAACCACCCACATCGATCCGCCACTGAGCTCGTCGGATGCCGTCAACGAGAACACGATGGATACCGGGATGTCATCGCAGGACAGTTCTCAAAAAATCGCCCCGTAAGCTCCGGAACCGATGTTCGGGACGAGGTTTGTCCCCCGAATCGATCATGCTCGAATCTTGAGGTTCGAACGTGTCGAGGAGGACGGGGCTTCGAATGCCAGTCTGAGGAGGGTGACTGTCGTCTGTGGACGAAAGTCGACGTCTGTGGAGAGGGGCAGATATGCACCGAGGGCGCCTGTCAGTCTCTCTGCTCCGATCAGTGCTCCGAAGACGGGCGCTCGCGACGTCTCGACGATCGGGGGCAAACGTGCGGCGATCACGATGACGATCCCTGTCTCGAATGGGACGAGGGCGAGCTCTGCGATCGTCAGCAGACATGTTCGGATGGAAGTTGCATTCGAGCCTGAAGCGACCAGTGCAGCTCCCGGGGCGAGACGCGCTGTTCGAACGACGACGTCCAGACCTGCGACGACCACGATGGCGATACGTGTCTCGAATGGGGAGGCACTTCGCCATGCGGGTCGGGGAAGACGTGTTCGAATGGGCAATGTGTCTCGACGTGTAGCGACCAGTGCAGCTCACAGGGGAATACGCGCTGCAACAACGATCAGATCGAGACGTGTGACGACCACGACGGCGATACGTGTCTCGAATGGGGCAGAGCGGAGGCCTGCGGCAGCAAGGAGACGTGTTCGAGCGGTTCATGTACTCCGACCAGCTGCAGTGACCAGTGTAGCCAGCAGGGTGATCGACAGTGTGCGGGCCACGGATACGAAGTGTGCGACATGCACGACAGCGATGCGTGTCTGGAGTTCGGGCCCAAACAGTTCTGCTCAGCCGGGGAATTGGGTCAGAACGGTACGTGCCAGACGACTTCGAGCCCCCCTCTCGGTCCGTGATCTCGGAAGTGTTGTACGACAGTCAGGGAGCAGACGAGGATGTCTTTATCGAGATTTCCAGCCCCCAATACCGACCTCTCCGGGTTCGAGATCGTCGGCCTCAACGGCCACGACGGCACCGAATACGCCGATATCGTTCTGAAGGGCGAGACCGATCACAACGGCGTCTTTCTGGTCGTCTACGACAAAGCCTCGTCCTCACTGATCTCGAAGGCCCAGCAGGTTTCCTCGGAGGCAGACCTCCAGAACGGTCCCGATAATGTCCAGTTGCGATGGGGCTCGACTGAAGTCGACGCGGTGGGATACGGAGACTTCGCGAATGCCACTTTCAAGGGAGAAATTTCGCATCATCCCGATGTCTCCCCGGGACAGAGTCTCGCACGATACGGTACCGACACCGACACCAACGACAATTCGGCCGACTTCTACGCGTCCGACTCTCCCACGCCGGGTGAGTCCAATGCCAAAAGCAAGCTGTAACAGAACCCTCTCTAGAGGCTCGCCCCCGTGTAGTTAAACGCACGAGGAGCATGCCAGGAAGGGACGGACAGCAGGTTACCACCATGGTGAAGAAGAGGAAGCGCCCCCCGATGTAGCCATCCTCCCGATCGACTGGGTGGAATGTCAGTGTTGAACAGACAAGCGGGAGACGGGATTCGAACCCGCGACCCTCAGCATGGGAAGCTGATACTCTACCACTGAGTTACTCCCGCGGCTTGAAATGTAAATTGTGCCCTTCGGACTGTCAAGAAGCGGACACATGGGGGGCCGCTCGGATACCGTGGGAGACGCCGTGGCACGACGCTTGCGGTCGACCGACTCGATGATCGGCCGGCAGGGATGCCGGCGCTCCCAACCACGCGTCGTCGAGATTCCACGGACCTGAGTCACACCCGACACATGGACGAGGAACCGCTGGGATGCCGTCTGATATCACTCGTTCGATGCCTTCGGGCGAGCGTTCACGTATGCGAGAACCTCGGCACTTCGAGAGCGCGAGAGCTCGAGCGCTCTCGGAGCCGAGTCTCCCCATGAACGGACAGACATGCTCAAATAGGCGAGTGGAACGTATGCGTCAGTCCAACCGTGATTCGAGATCGTCGATTTTATTGTGTGCGTCTCGACGGAGTTCGTCGGAGGCGTGAGAGTTATCTACCAACGCCGAGAGGAGATCGAGTGCCGCTCGCGTCTCGCCCTGTTCTTGGCGACAGAGTGCCATTCGATAGCGGGCCCGGGGGGCAGCATCCGGCTCGTCGAGCGCTTTTTGATATTCGTCGACCGCATCGTCATAGAGACCCATGTCGCGATACGCGTCGCCGAGCTCGAGGCTCGACTTGGCTTCGGTCTGTGACTGGGTCGATCGAGAGCCCGGAGATGAAGAAGATGAAGGATGGGAAGTCGCGGATGACTCCGAAGCGTCGGCATCGGGGACGTCGGGCTCGGCTTCGAATTCCTGGGAGAGGCTTTCAGCTCCGCTGGGATTGTCTTCGGGTTTCCCGCCCTGTCGGCCCATTTTGATCTGATATCGCCGCTTGTCGATTCCCGGATGATCGGGGTTGGCCCGTTCGAACTCTTCAAGAGCGGCCTCGGCCTCGTCGTAGAGCTTTTGCTGGATGTAGAAGTCGATGTCGGCCATCTCACCGGCTGGGTCGTCCGTACCGATATTGATCTGGTCGTCATCGTCCTTCTGGACGTCGTCGAAGAGATCGTCCAGCGCCCGATCCGCCTCTTCCTCGAGGAAATCGAGGTCGAATTCACCACTGGTTTCGGGGGTTTCATCATCCAAGGAAGTATCGACAAATTCGAACGATTCGAGATTCTCGTCCTGCACCTCGCCGTGGTCTTGGGTCTCGTCGTGCTTCGACGATGCCGGGGGCGAGTCCGGGTGGGGAGGTGGGCCGGGGTCGGTCCCGATCTCGGGATCGACATCGGTGTCTGCGGCGCCGAGAGAATCAACCGACTCGAGCTCGTCCGATGGATAATCCGCCCCGGACGACTCGACTTCGACGATCTCGGAGTCGGTGGTCGGATCGATAAGTTCAGGGGGATCTTCGTCGACAACGGGAGATGTATTCGAAGCGTGTTCGGGAGTGTCGGGGGCATTCGGTCGGGTCGAGGGCTCGGATGCATGCGGCTGCTCGAGCCCTTCGAGCGACACCCCGAGTTCCCGGGCCGCCTCGGCGACGGGCTCCGAGTCCTCGGCGATCGAGAGGGCCTCCTGGAGCCATGTCTCGGCCTGAGCCCGCGTAGTGTCCGAAAGGCGAGCCATGTCGACGAGCGTTCGAACCTCGGCTTGCGTCTGGTCCGTATCTGCGTAGAGTCGACGTCGTCGCCTATAGAGCTCGGGATGATCGGAATGCGACGAGGCGAGATCTCGGAGCAAGTCGCGCGCCTTGTCGTGTAATCCGTACTTCAGGAGGACATCGACTTCGTCGAGCTGCTCGTCGAGTCCCTCGTGCCCCTTGTCCGTCTCGTCTCGCCCCGTGTCTCCGGCCTGCTTCTTGTCGTGGGAAGACGAGTCGAGTTCGTCTGGGCGAGGAGACGAGGAGGGGGGAGACGTTTCGGAGGGGGGCGGCTCGTTCTTCTCGGCTCGATGGGATTCGGGGGGAGGGGGCGCAACGGGGGACGATGACACGGTTTCGGGGGATGG
>JAQCND010000489.1 GCA_028274765.1 Bradymonadaceae bacterium | reverse complement strand
TCCGTCGATGGCGACGACGCCGGCCGCGATCGTCTGGAAACCGACTGCCGGAAGCCACTGCCATCGAGAAAGATGGCGCGCTCCCCGGAGGAGCGCGATGCCCCATCCTAGTAGCGCCAGCGCGGCGAAAAGCTCGGAGCGGACGAGCTGAACGGCCGTGCCGAGCCCGCCGACTTCGGGGAGAGTGGCGATGCGCCATCCCTTGAGCATGAGCATGGCGAGCGCCGAGGGGAGCCAGACGCCGAGCAGAAATTGCCAGTCTCGTCGATTCAGACAATCGGCGATGCGGTCGAACATGGAACGTCGGGAGTCGGGGGGGCGAAGACGGGGCGTCTAGAGGAGGCTAGCGGGTGGAGCCGGATCTCTCGATGGAGGAACCTCTCCAGTCGATACGCGTTCGGGCGGCGCATCCGTCACGAGGACTCCTCCCGCTTTTCGCGCCGCAGTCCCACCACGAGACAGTAACTGATGGCCAAGAGCGCGACACTGAACGGCAACGCCGCCGTCAGCGAGGCGGCGCGCAGGGCCTGCAGCGCCTCTTTGCCGCCGACATACAGCAGCGTCCCGGCCACCGCACCCTCGGTGACCGCCCAGAAGACGCGCTGCCAGACCGGTGGATCGGCGGCGGCCTTCGAGGTCAAAAGATCGATGATCAGCGAGGCCGAATCCGACGACGTGACGAAGTAGATGACCCCCGAAATGGTGGCGATCGTCGTCGTGGCCGTCGTCCAGGGCAGTTGCCCGAGCGTCTCGTAGAAGACCACGAAGAAGGGATGCTCCAGCAGGGTTGCATCTCCGAAATGCTGGAAGTAGATCCCGGTGTTCCCGAAGATCCCCATCCACAGGAAGATAAAGAGCGACGGCACGAACAGCACGCCCAGAATGAACTCCCGTATCGTCCGCCCCCTCGAGATCTGGGCGATGAACATCCCCACGAAGGGACACCAGGCGATCCACCATCCCCAGTAGAAGAGCGTCCACGTCTTCTGCCAGGCCATGTCCTCGGCGAAGGCCCCGGTGGTAAACGTCAACGAGACGAGATGCTGGGTGTAGTAGCCGAACGACTCGATGAGGGCCCGGATCAAAAAGAGTGTGGGCCCGGCCAGAAAGACGAAGGCCAGCAGGCCGATCCCGAGCGCGAAGTTGAGTTCGCTGAGGCGCCGAATGCCGCGGTCGAGCCCGGAGACGACCGAGATCGTCGCCGCCAGGGTGATGCCGCCGATGAGGAGGAGCTGGTTGGAAGTCGACTGCTGGAGCCAGCCGATGTGGTCGAGCCCGGCGTTGACATGCAGCACGCCCAGGCCCAGCGACGTCGCGACGCCGAAGAGCGTCCCGAAGACGGCCAGGATCTCCATGACGTCGCCGATCGGGCCGTGGATGTCGTCGCCCAGAATCGGATAGAGCGTCGAACGGAAGGTCAGCGGCAGGCCGCGGCGATGGCCGAAGAAGGCCAGCGACAGTCCGACGACGACGTAGAGTGCCCAGCCGTGGAGCCCCCAGTGGAAAAACGTCAGCGCCACGGCCTGACGAGCGGCCTCGACCGTTTCACCGGGGACCGAATAGCTCGCCCCGTCGGGGGGGTTCTGGTAGTGATCGAGGGGCTCGGCGACGCCGAAAAAGAGGAGTCCGATCCCGATGCCGGCGCTGAAGAGCATCGAAAACCACGAGGCATAGGGGTATTTGGGCTCCCCGTCGTCGGGGCCGAGGGTGATGTCGCCGTAATCGCTGACCAGCAGCCAGAGCACGAACCCCAGCAATCCCGCCATGACCAGCGTGTAGAACCACCCGAAGTACGTGACGATGCCGGTCTGAACCGCCTCCATCGCCCCCCAGGTGGGCTCGTAGAAGGCACCGAAGCCGACGAACAGGAGGATCACGGTCGCCGACGTCACGAATACATTCGTATCGATCTTCATGGGCGTACTCCCGAGTCGATACTACGACACGGTCCGTTGGTAGGGGGTTGTCGAGGGAGTATCAAGAGTTGGTCGTCCGTTCTGTCGACCCAGCAGGATAGCACACTCGAGACACGTGTCTGCCCGTGGGCTCGCACCTCCTTCGAGCGTGCCGTCACGACCCGAGCCGCCTGCCCGTCGCTTCAGCGCCCCCTTATCGGAAGGAGCGAGGCGCTCGTCGGTCGAGTCGGGCGTCAACCAACGAGGGATGATGGCCAGGGCGATCGCATTAGAGGTATCAGCAACACATTGACGATTCGACCGTCCGTCAGGTCGCCTCCATTCGCCCACCAGGGAGTCGCTGAAGCCATCTGCCAGCAGGGATGCTCATTTCGGGGAAATATAAAGGCGCTCCGAACCCATATCGAATCGATTCGTAAGGCCTGCTCCGGAGCGCCGGCTTCCAGCCGGCTCATATCCGTGATCGTTCCATCCTCATGAGATCGCCCTGGGATGATGGCACGCTTCCCTCGAAGGGACGTGGAGACGCGTGTCGGGATCTGATACCCTCGGCGAGACGCAGTGCATTGCGTCGTTCGCTTTCAGTGAACTCTCGCCTCCGACCGTTATGCGCACGTCTTCTTGCATGGGGTGGGGATGGCTTTTGCTTCTTTTACCCCTCTCGAGCTGTCAGTGCCTCGAGCAGACATCCGGCCAACCGTGGACGCTCGGCGTCTCGCCCGACACGGGTGAGGCCGACGTCTCGATCCCTCCATCACCCGATGGCTCGTCGGGCGTGGTCCAGCCCGTCGAATGCAGCGAGGCTCTCAACGATCGGAGCGATCTCGTGGTCGACGAGCGTGGCACGCCCTGGATCGGATACCATCAGTATTCGGGCCCCTCGTGTGAGCGGACGTCGCTCGTCGTCGCTCGCGGTACTCCAGAAGGCGATTGGACGCGAGAGGCGCTCGAGCGCCACAAGGGCATTTTCAGCGTCAAAATCATCGAACCTTCACGCCCCGTGGCCGTCTACCCGAATCCCCGACTCGGGCTGTTCCGATCGGCGATGCGGGACGGCCCCGACGACTGGGCCTTCACCAACCTCGATCTCGGAAGGACGCGAGTCGGACCGCGCGATGGCTTCGATCTGGCCACCGATGGCCGGCGGTTCTTTGCCACGTTTGCCGAAAACCAGGGGGAGCGCGTCCAACTTTTCATCTACGATACGGAGGCCGATTCGCCTCGATGGCGCTCACGCGCCTCGCTGGAGGTGCCCGACCCGCGAGCGGCTCTCTCCCAGGGACTGCGAGCCGACGACGACTATCTCTATCTCACCCATCAGAATTCGGCGATCGGAGACTCTCCGCAGTTCGGCATCGCTCGATACGACCGACGCGGAAACGTTTGGGACGAACGCACCTACTTCGAGGGCCGTAACGCAGGAGCGCGCCCCCACTCGCTCGAGGTAACCTCCGGGGGCGGACTCTGCATGGCCAGCGGCCTCGACGAGAAGCTCCTGATCACCTGTGGGACCAGCGATGACCTGGATGCGCGGGAGCGAACGATGTTTCGCGACGAACCGATCGCCTCTCGTTACCCGGCCTCCACGATCGAGGGACCCGGCGGCAACCTGTACGTGGCCTTTCATCCGCCCGACAACGACGAACTCCGGCTCGCTCGGCGAACCTCGCCGGGCGAATGGGTCGTCCGCACGATCTTCGACGGTTCCTCGTACGGCGTCTCGACCGCCATCGATCCGACCGATGGCGACCTGATGCTCGCCTTCTACACGTGCGAGGGGGATGGCGAGTCCTGCGTACTGAAGACGCTCTCGATTTCAGTGTAGCGCGGGACGGATCTCGAGCTGGCGCACCACCTCGGCTTCGCAGTCGAGCCAGGTGTCGAGACGAGCCTCGATGCGCGATTCCTCAAAGTAGAGCCGGGCCAGGTTGTAGTACTGCTGACGGTGCCTCGAATCGTCGGCCGCCAGATCCTCGTAGAAGGCGACGAGTTCCGAGTCCGCTCCCCCGTCGTCGAGGGCCCTCGACAGGAGCGCAAACCGCTCACACCCCCGGTACTCCGAGATCGATCCGATCAACAACCGATCGAGCAGTCGTCGATCGCCGCTCGAATGAGCCTCTTCCATGAGCGGGTTGATATAGGGATCGGGTTCGTCGGGGCCGAGATCGCGCCCCCGCTCCCAGAGGAGCCGGCAGACGTCGTGAAAATGTTCGATCTCCTCCTTGGCGATCTCGAGCATCGTATCGATCAGCTCGGGCTTGTCCCGGTAGCGCACGGCGAAATGTTCGGCGGTCGAGCCGGCCTTGCGCTCGCAGGCGGCGTGGTCGAGCAGAAAGTCCTCGAAGTGCTCGAGTACGCACTGGACCCACGCGTTGGGCGTGTCGAAGCGAAGTTGATACATGGCGTCTCGGTCGTCGGAGGTGTGCCTGAGAGACGAGAATTACCGTCACCGAGCGAGTCTGGACGACGAACGAGCATCCGAGAGCCCATCTCGTCTGTTATCGAGTCCCGCTCTCGCTCGCATGACGTGGAATAGGATGCAATCGCTTTCGACGCAAAGTTCCATCGCGTCACGCGCCTCGACAATGCCGTTTGGCCCTCCTCTGCGGGACCGTCGCTCGCCCGATCACGCAACATGTCCCCGATTCCTGCCGACGATCATCGATGAGGGGGTGTGCGGCGAGCTGTCAGGTGTCTGGAAGGAGTGAGCCGCCCCACTGCAACGCCGTGTGCATGCGGCGCAGAGTCCCCTCGAACGACTGGCCGGTTTGCGGCGGGCGGAGCTGCCGCGTGAGCGCAGGCGCTCCGGAGGGAGAGTATGGGACCACTGTATCGGCACATGGCGCACATTCTCGTCGACGACTTCCACTCGTATTCACTCGAGCGTACGGCCAACCCGTTCGAGGCTCGACTGAGCTCGATACCCATGCTCGGCTTCCAAGTTTGCAGCCAGACGCCTGGTGTTGCCTCCTTAACTTGTACGAGCTCGCTCCATGCCTTGTCGGGCGATCGGGATGCGTGGGCCTCATCGAGGGTAATCTTCTCACCAGAACCACGTCCCGGGCCATCTCCCGCTCATCGATACGCTGGGGACTACAATTTGAACATATTCCCTCTCTTGAATCCGCCATCGTTCGGGGTACGTTTACTTGTAAGCGCATCTCCAGACAGAGCCGTGTGCTCAGATACCTTCCGGGGGAGGGCCGCTCGACGCAACATCAGGGACCTTGCCCCCTCCAGTACGAGTATTTGGAGCTCATGTTTACACGCATTCTCCCGTCCGAGAGGATATCGACATGCAATACACGCTAGATTCGTCTCCCCTCATCCGACGCACCGTATGGGGAGGAGGGGGGCTGATCCTGTGCTTGATTCTGACGAGTTGTTCATCCGATCCAAACGCATCCCCGCCGGCCAGCGCCTCGCAAACCGAGCTGGGCCTGTCGGCCGCCGTCTCGACGTCGTCCGACGTGGAAAAAATGCGCTATACCGTCTCGCGATGTGGAGGAAACCGAGTTCAACGCGAGATGCGAGATCTCGCGTCGAGTTCGTTCCCCGGCAATCTCGAGACGTTTCACCGCCGACCCTACGACCCGGATAGCAAACACCGATTTTCCGACATGTTCGTGATGCTCGACGCGGGGTGTTATACGGTGCGAGTCGAACCTCTTCGAGACGACGGCACGCCCAGCCCCAAGTGTGCCCCGGCCGCCAAACAGGCGCATGTGACCGACGGCGGAACCACCGAGATTGTGCTCATCAGCCAGTGCGAGGGTGACGAGCGCGGAGGTCTCGACGTGGCCGGAACCATTAATCACGAACCCGAGATTCGGGATATCACCTACACCCCGTCGAAGTTCGTCCCCTGCGCCGAGGAGGCGCAGGTCTGTATCGAGGCGACCGATGCCGACAACGAGCCCCTTCGAGTCGAATTCGGGATCGAGAAGGGACCTACTCCTCGCACTTCGCCCAAACTGAGCACCCCCGTCGACGAGAAGGGCCGGATCGTCTCCTGTCTCTCCTTCATGCCCGGTCAGGGAGATTGGCAGTTGAAGTATCGAGTCTGGGATCGGGTCTGGTTTCAGAACCAACTCATCGATATCGAAACATACATCGAAAACTATCAGCATGGTTCTCACCACTCTCACGACACGATGTACTTGCCGCTCCGCGGTGAAGCGTGCGAGCAGCGAGATACGGGTGTTCGCGATGCTGGCGAGGACGTCGCGCCTCAACCGGATGTCTCGCGGCCGGACACGCGGGATGTCGAGCCACCGCAGGATGTCCCGCGGCCGGATGCGCGGGTTGTCACCATGCCTCGAGATGTACCTCCGGAACCCGATACGTCTCGGCCCGATACAATCCGCCACGATACGTCTCCGGAGCCCGATACGTCCCGGCCCGATGCTCCATCCCGAGATCCGTTTTGCACCCAGACTCAGGGCGGATATGGAGGCACATGCCCGCGCCCCAATCCCGCTGACAACCCTTCGTGTGCGCGCGACCGCCTCTTTGCGGCCGACTTCCCGAGCGGACTCACCATCGGGGACTTCGACGGCCCCGATGGCGACTCCGAGTTCGCGGCGCGCTGGACGAGTGCTTCGGCGATCGCCAGTTTTCTGCCAGCGGGTGGAATGCCAGCGACGTTGAACGCCGATGCCACCGATCCCTCGGCCACGTCGGCCGCCGTCTTCGCTGGACAGCTCGTATCCGCCAAGCTGAGTCTCGCTTTCTCCGACGACCGCTCGGGACGTGCGATGGATGCTCTGGTCTACCAGGAGGCATGTGGTGGAAACAATCCCTTCGTCGGGTCGACTATCGGCAACATCGTCGAGATGTGTGATGCCGTCATCTCAGGGGCCTCCTCTATCGCCACGCCGAGTGCATGCAACACGGCGCTCGACGCCTTCAACAACACCTTCGTCGACTGCCAGCGCCGCACCGACTGCTACGAGCTCGAGGGCGTGGAACCGTAACGTAGCAACCGGGCGATGAACTCTCGAGTTTCGGGGGGAGCTCGGGAGTGCTCGACACGTGCATCGCATGCTGGGAAGCCTCCCCTCCGAGCTCATTCGTGTGTCACTCTCACCCGTTCGTGCTCGAATTCTGGAATAACGATAAACAATTGCGTCTTACGGGGATGTCGCTTATGCATGTGATGAATCACCGTTCGAGATACCGTCCCCAGAGGAAGACGACATGTCGACGTCCACGACGTACGCTCGCCGATACAGGGTACTGCTTGCATGTCTACTCCTCGGCGGTCTGAACGTCGCCTGTGGCGATACGGGGGGGAATGGAAGTGCGTTCGGCCCCTCGATCGAGTCGTTCGAGATGCAGCCCGAGGAACTTCCGCAGAACAAGGCGACTGGGATGACCGATCAGCACTTTGCCATCCAGTTGCAGGTCGAGGGCTTCAACGAACCCGTCGAAGCCGTCGAGCTGTTCGTCCAGAACCGACAGAGCGACACGAACACACTGATCGCTCGACAGCCCCCTAATACCGACGAGAGTCAGGGATATTTCGCCGTAGGTTCGGCCGAGTGCGTCAACAATACGTGTGGCGGGTCCGACGCCACCGAGGCGTGCGTACGGGAGCAGTGCGAGGGGTCGGGCAACGTCATCGTCAGCGACGACGACGTCCTCTACACCCTCTTTCGCGATTTCGAACCCGGCCTCTATCGGATAGCGGCCTGTGTCGCTCAACAATCGAGCTGTAGTGCGGGCACACTCGGCACGAGCATTCTACAGCGCAACCTCAAACGAATTCAAATTACGGAGTGACGGGGACGCCGATGGCCGATCAAAAAGAGTCGAGCGAACGCGACGGTCTCGCCGCCGCGCTCCGCAATCTCACCGAGGGCCTCTCCGACCTGGTTCGCCAGCATCTCACCTGGCTTCGGCTCGAACTCCAGCGAGAAGCCTCCGAAGCCGGGCGGCACGGCGGGTACCTCGCGGTGTTCGGGGCCATTGCCGTCCTCGGTTACCTCTGGTTGAGCGTGACGCTCGTGCTGCTGGTCGGAGCCGTCGTGGGAGCCATTTTTACTCCGAGCTCGGGCTTGCTGGGCATGGGAGTCGCCACCTTCGTGCTCGGATTCGTCCATCTCGGGGTCGGAGGTTACTACGCTCGCACCCAGCTCGAGGCGCTCCAAGAGCAACAACGCCGACTTCAAGATATCAACGATCCCCTCATCGAGAACGAATCATGGGCTCAAGAGACGATGGAGACAGCGGAGGAGAACTCGTCCCCCGAGACGATCGAGGAGAACTCGCCGAACAGCGCGAGGTGAGCCCCGAAGAGCGCCTCGCCGAACTGCGAAACTCGATCCTCGACTCCCGCGAGCAGATTTCGGACAGTGTCGAGCAAATTCGCGAGGAAGCTCGAGAGGCCGTCGACTGGCGAAGCTGGGTCGAGGAGCACCCCTGGGAAGCCGTCGGAGTGGCCTTCACGGCGGGGTTCATCCTTGGATTCCGGTGAGTGGGGTTCGAGGAGTCATTCTCGCTTGCGTTCGCGCCCGATCGGTGGCCTCTTCTCATCGTCCCTTGAAACCCGTTGTTGGCTCGAGTGCGACGATGCCTGTCGATGCCCCCCGAGCGGGTCGAGGCGAGTCAGCTCCGCTGGTCTCTCCGGTCTCGTTGTATGGAGAGAGACGGGCTCAAATCCCTCCGACAAGTGAGACGCCTCCTCACTCTCGAGCCACGATAGGTCGAGACCGAAGTCGTTGACTTTCCACGAGTAGTTCCCATGCTTTAAAGGAGGTATATGTGTATGGGATATGAACGATCACGGGATTGTGAGATGGATGCGGCCAAGTATCGAGAGGGTCGGAAGTGCCCCATCCATCCCGACATGGCGAGCCCCTACATGATTGGATAACTCATGCTATCCACCGACGAGGTATCTCGATGAACCAGTCTCAATCCGAATCGTCCGCATCTCAGGGGGCTGACGCCCCCGATGGAAGCGAATCCGAAGCTTCCAGACACGAGGAGCCCCGACAACCCTCGAGGCCTCGACAGGCGGCTGACGATGCGGCTCAGCTTCAGGAGAGTATCGAGGCTCATTACGAAGAGCTCGAGGAGCAATACGACGAACTTCGTGCCGTGCTCGACGACTACAATCGAAGTGCCCGGGAATTCATTCGCAACCATCCCGGCATGTGTATCGCTGGAGCTCTGGGATTTGGCTACATGGTGGGCCGGCTGGCCTCTCGACGGTGGCTCAAATAGAGACGAACTCCCCAAATCATCTCCGGCCCCGCATGACTGTATTCTTTTGACTCGAGGTCGATACGATGACTGATGATGCCCAGACGTCCGATGCCGAGCGAGAGACTCCGTCTTCCGCCTCCGACGATGCGTCGTCGGAACAGGACGAGATGTCCCAACTCTCCGACGATCTCGGTGAGCTCTATCAGCGATTCCGCGAGGAGGGATCGATTCAGGACATCTACGACAAAAATCCATACGCCGTCCTCGCCTCGGCAGCCGGGGTGGGTTATGCCCTCGGCGGAGGACTGTTGACGCCCTTCAGTAAGCGTATTGCTCGTTTTGGGATGAAAGCTTTGGTCGTGCCGTTCGCGCTCTCCGAACTCAAGGAGTTGACGCAGGCGGCCACTCAGCCGGAACTCGAGGAGTCGGGTGACTCCTCGGAGATCGGCAACCCGCGCCCTTCGGAGCACGATCTCTGATGGATGGGCGCTCCATCGCGCGACACTGATTCGCTTCATTCGAACCTCAACGGAGGCTATCTCATGGAATTGAAAGAACTCCTCGAAAACTGGCAGCAGTCCTCGAGCCAGTCCTACGACCGCAACGTCGAGAAGCTCCTCGATCGACTCGGTCTCGAGCGCAAAAATACGGCCCGTGACGTGCTCTTCCCGGCGCTTGGAATTTTTGGAGCCGGACTCGCGGCCGGAGCGACACTCGGGGTTCTGTTTGCTCCCAAACGCGGCGAGGAGCTGCGCTCTGACATTCGCCATCAGATCGAAGACCTCCGTGAAAAGAGCGCTGAAGAGTACGACGAACTTCGGCGCAAAAGCGAAGAGGCCCTGAGGGCAGCTCGAGAGAAGGCTTCGAACACCGAAACCCAGGGAACCAAGTCGGCCTCGCGCGAGACGAGCAGCGAAGCTCGATCGGCGGCCGAAGGCTGAGCTACGCCCCCTCCCCTGCGATTCTCTCCGAGGGCCCCGAGCGGGGCCCTTTGGGTATGCTTCAATCTCCCCCACGCACAAACCAGGGAGCAGGATCGATCGGAGTGCCATCCCGGCGAAGTTCAAAATACAACTTGGCCCCGTCCAGACTCCCCGTTCGACCAGAGCGACCGATGACGTCTCGAGGGTCGACGGCCTCTCCGGGTTCAACGGCGATCGACTGTAGATGCGCATAGAGCGTGTGGTAACGACGACCGTGTGCCAGCATGACCAGCTCGCCATATCCCTCGAAGCGGCTCGCATAGACGACTTCTCCTCCTGACACAGCTCGAACCTCCGTGCCGGAGGGCACCCGATACGTCAGCCCCGTGTGCCGCACGTAACTCAAATACTCGTCTTGCTTGTTCGGGCCAAAGGTCTGAGTCGGCTCGCGAGAGACCGGACGGACGAGCGCGCCCTTGCGGCGGTGGAAATCGCGGGACCGGGTGTCGGGCATGCGCTCGAGCGTCTTCTCGAGGGCGGCTTCGGCTCGTTCGATGGCTCGACGTGTGGCCTCTTCGTCGCGTCGAGCCCGTTCGATGGCCCCCTCCGCCTGCTGTCGAGCCGCCTCTTTGGTGGCATCGTGCTGAGCCAGTTCGACGGTTTGCTGAGCTCGATGCCCCGCCCAGAAGGCATGCTGGTTGTCACCCTTCGCGAGACGTCGAAGCGCGTCGATGCGGTTGCGCTGGCTCGAGAGATGTTCTCGTTCGACGATGCGAAGAAGATGGGTCAGATCCGAACTCCTCCCGGGGGCCCACTGCCAGCGATGCCTCTGCACTCGACGATGAGTTCGGTCCCAGCGGACGCGAGTGGCCGCCAGTTGTGTGCGGAGCCGGGTGCGAACAGTGCGATCGAGCTGGGAGTTGTCCTCGTCGGAGGAGATCTCGAGGAGTGAGGAGGTCTCCTCCAGGATGGAGCGCAGGCGCCGAGCCTCTCGATGATGATACTCGGCGAGTCGATCGAGTGCATGGAGACGCTCGAAGGGGGAGGGCACATCGGCCCGGACCCGCTCGCCGTCGAGATTGATCCACCATCCGGCGATACAGAACGAAGCGAGCCAGAGCGCAACCGTCGAATGCGGGCGACGTATCATGACGATGAGGGCTCGGATGAGGTCGTCTCTCGATCGGCGAGGGCCAGTGAATCGTCTGAACGGTTCCAGCCTTTGAAGTGAGTCCATATCGACGTGCTCACACTCCAGCGTCCCGCTCCATACCCGAGAAGGGGGCCGAGTAGAAGGGGCACGACGAGCAGTCCCCAGCGCCATGCCGATTCGAGGCCGGTATGGCCTCCGAACCAGTGCGCTTCGAGTCGATACCAGACGATGCCCACCCCGAGAAGGAGGGCGAACCCCAGTCCTCCGCCCCAGGCGCCGAGGGTCGTACCCCATGTCAGAGGGTAGCGCTTCAGTTGAGCAGGAGTCGCTCCGTGTCGGACTAGAGAGGCGATGAGGTCGCGCCGTGTGCGAAGTTGACCCTCGAGCACCCATGTCATCTGGAGAACAGTCGTGGCGAGCCCCAATACACCGGCGACGAGCCCCCCCCATCCTCCCCAGCGAGCATAGGTGAGCAGCGACTGCGTCCGAGACGAGGGCACGTCGACTGCTTCGATCGCGTCGCGAGTCTGAAGCGCCGAGAGGCGTGAGACGAGATCGAGTTCTCGACCCGAGTGCGACTCGAGTTCGACGACGAGACTGTAGGGAAACATCGATTCGGTGAGTTCCATCTCTTCGATCGAGCGGGGGCCGAGCCGACGGCGTACCGTCTCGAGCCCCTCGTCGGGGGGGCGCACCTGGACTCCGCCCACCCCTCGCCAGTCGGTGATCTCCCGTTTCAGGCTGTGGGCACGCTCATCGGACTGGTCGACGCTGAGATAGACGACGGGTCGAAAGGCATCGAGCCAGCCATGAGCTGCCGCTCGCACCGAGGTGCTGACAAAGTAGAGGGCAATCGGCCCCGAGAGCGCCAGCGCAACGAGCACGACCAGCGCACACGTCTCCGCCGGACGTTCCCTCCCTATCTGGCGAGACGATGGCAACAGTTCAGACATCTCGGTCTATCGTACTCGTCCTCATCGAGGAGAGATTCATGCCTCCCGAGGGGCCTTGTCGTGCGTACTGGTTCCGTTCGTGCGTATGATCTCGGGGGGACGAAGCTGGAAGCGCACGCTATCCGAGGGAGCTCGTCCCGAGGGATTACGACTGAACAACAACACGAGGCTTCCCCGCTCCCAGCAATGACGCAGCCGATCGAGTGCCCGATCGCGAAGCGTGGGCCCGAGATCCGACAGCGTATCGTCGAGGGCAATGATGTCGGGGGAGCCGATCGTGGCTTGCAACACCCCGACCATGGCCTGCTCTCCATACGATATGTCCGAAAGTGAAAGTTCTCCAAGGTACTCGAGCTCCATCGTCTCCAGGAGCTCATCGATTTTTTGATCGGCGCGCCCCTCTTGGCGACGCGCGACCATCGGGAGGCTGAGGTGGGTCCGAATCGATCGATCGGCCAGCAGGCGGGGGGGTTGGGCGCAGCTTCCGATGCGACGCCGGAGAGCAGCACGATCGTCGGGATCGAGGCGCCCGACATGGCGCCCCGCGACGAGAAGGCGTCCCGCGGGAGGGGGGCGCTGGAGCGTCAACATCGAGAAAAGTACCGATTTGCCGGCCCCGGGCGGTCCCATCCACTCGACCCAGCCTCCCCCCTCGAGCTCGAACGAGATCTCGTCGAAGAGAAGGACGCCCCTGGAGGTGGAGGCGCTCACATCGAAACATGAAATCATGTGCGCTGACTCGGCACGTCGAAACGATCACTCGTCGAGAAACGATTCGACGAGTGGAACGAGCGACAGCGCCCCGTCGGGCGATTTGCAACCCCGCCATGCGGTGGCGCCCGTCGAGGTCGGGAGGGGGGCGTCGTCATCGGAGTCCTCTCGTGACGAAGAAGAGGCAGTCAAATCATCTCGATCGGACGAGGCGGAGACGCTCGAACGACCTCCACTCGGTGAGGCACTCCGTTCTCTTCCGAGAGGGGCGGTCTCGCGCTGTTCGGTTGGACCCGGCGATTCGCCCGTCGGCTCGAGATCGTCCTTGAGCGACTTCGATGCCGTCTGCGAACGAACCCCCGACGCATCATCCTCTCCGTCGAGCTCGTCGGAGGAGGGGTCGAGATGGGCCAGGTCGGCAGCATCTTCGAGATCTGAAAGCTGAGAATCGTCGCCGAGGGGAGCGCCCGAGTCGGACTCCGCTTCGCTCCCGCCGTCAGCCCGGGTTTCGACCGTCTCGCCTCGGTTCGCATCGTCATCCTCTCCCTCGACGCTCTCGATGCTTGCGATCGGCACCTCCGGGAGATGCTCGTCGGGGGAACTCGCGTCCGCATCGACCTCGTCGCTCTCGACGCCTTTCGTCTCGTCTTCGTCGAGCTGGTCTTTGAGCGAATGGAGGTCGACATGCTTCTGAGCCTCCTGTTCATGAAACTGCTCGAAGGCCTCCTCTCCCTTTTCCTCGACGACGCGTGCTGCCGTCGGGACACGATCCTGTCCGGGATTGAACTCCTCGGGGTCGGGGGCATCGATTTCTTCGTCGTCGACCGGGTCGAGTCCCACCCGTTCGTCGTATTCCCCGGAGAGCAGACGTTCGTACAGTCCCTTGTGAGTCTTCCACATCAGAGATTTGATTTTCTCGTTGGCCACTTCTTCATCATCGTGACGCTTGACAATCGAGACGTACGAGACGACCTCCGTATCGAGAATTTGACCCTGGTGAAATACCTGTGATTCGATTTTCGGATCGTTCTCACCGTGGTCTTCGGTCTGTATGTGAAATGCTTTTCCTCGATACTCGACGTCGTTGTTGTAACCAATCAGCATGGCATCGACATCCTGTCGAGTCGCCGTCCATATCATTCGAAGTCGAGGTGCGAGTCGCTCGTCGATAGGTAACATCCGACGAGATACTCACCTCGATGCCGTCCATTCGGACCGTATCACACCGTCGGATGGGCCACAAACTTCTGATGGGGGGAGCACCAGGGCGATCGCATTAGAGGTATAAGCAACATATTTACTGGTTCGACCGTCCGTCAGGTCACCTCAATTCGTTCGCCAGGGGGGCGCTGAAGCCATATGCCAGCAGGGATGCTGGCGCTCCGAACCCATCTCGAATCGATTCGGGAGGCTTGGCTCCGGAGCGCCGGCTTCCAGCCGGCTCATATCCGTGATCGTTCCATCCTTATGCGATCGCCCTGGGGGGAGCACCCAGGGCGATCGCATGTGAACGTCTTCTCCCTCTCGGTCGACGCTCTCCCCCGACTCCGAGGGGGCGTTCGTCGACGTGCTAGCAAGTCGCTCATTTCGAAGAAGTTCCCATTCGGGGATCGGAGGGACGTCGGGGGAGATGCCCCATGGAGCGCCGATTCCCAGCCGGCCTGGAATAGCGAAGCCCCTCGCGGTCGAGCGGCTCTATCCGCTGAAGCACACCAGGCCATCGAGAGGGTTGGCGAGCTCGAACGCCGAATCGAACTCGAAGGCGATCGCCCTGGGGGAACCCTCATGGCAGTCACATGTGACTCCCGTCTTGGTCGCCTCGATCCTCTCCACAAGGAGTCGCTCGGCGACGTATCTGCCCGCCCGGGAGCGGGCTCTTGGCTCATGTTTGCGTGGAACGAATGCCCTGTACGTGGTTACAACCGAGCGTTGCAAGATACCGGTGAGGACTCTACACTCGTGTGCGTATGATGATGGATGTTTTCCAGATTCAAGGGGTTCGAGTGAACACACATCTCTCTCGCCACATTGTCGTCCAGCTCCTTCTCGGGTGGGGGCTCGTCGTCGCGCCGGGATGTGCTTCGACGTCTTCGTCCGATACTCCCGACGAGGGGAAGCCGGCCGCCCAGCAATCTTCGCAAGCGGCCCCGCACGACAATCTCAATGCCACTTTGTGGGTGCAGACGTCGGCCGAATACCGTTCGCTCACCCGGCAGGCGTACGCGGCGGCGCGCCATCAACTCGATCGAGCACTCGACGACGAATCTCGGGTCGCGGCTCCCGAGCAATCCTCCGATACGGCCGCCGACAAACCTCCCGCCGTCGTGCTCGACGTCGACGAGACGGTGCTGGACAACTCGGCCTATCAGGCCAGTCTCATCGACCAGCGCGAATCCTTCAGCGTCGAATCGTGGAATGCGTGGTGTCGCCGGGCCGAAGCCGACCCCATCCCCGGAGCTGTCGAATTTGCGCGCTACGCAGACCGACAGGACGTGACGGTCTTTTATGTGACCAACCGCGAACACGAGGTCGAAGCTCCAACCCGGGACAATTTGAAACGTCACGGATTTCCCATCGACGATGAGCGAGATGTTCTAATGACCAAGTACGAACGCGAGACGTGGGAGGGCAGTAAAGTCCCCCGGCGCCGATCCATTGCTCGCGACTTTCGGATCACGCTCTTGATCGGCGACAGTCTCGGCGACTTCGTCTCCGTGCCCGAGGGAAGCTCCCCCGAGGCCAGACGCCAAATCATCGACAACCATCAGAAGCGCTGGGGTCGAGATTGGATCGTGCTCCCGAATCCGACATATGGCGACTGGGAGAGCTCCCTCTACAATTACGACTACCAACTTCCGACGGGTGATAAACGACAACAGAAGCTCGATACTCTCGAGACGCCGAAAGCCCGCTGACCGTGTCTCGATCCATGGCTGCTCGACCCATCGTGGTAGCTTGTGGATCGCATACTCATTTCTATTTCGCTCAAAACTGTTGCGCCATGATGAAACACATGACCATCGTCTGTATCGTATCGCTCGCGCTCCTCGCCGGCTGCGATCGCTCGCAGTCGACGCCCGCGAACTCGCCTCCCTCCTCGGACGAGTCGTCGACCTCCTCCGAGTCCAGCGGTGCCTCCTCGGACAAGTCCAAGGACAAACAGGACGAGGCGCCCGAGCCCAATGCCCCCTCGGAGTCGGGCGAGAAGGCGGATCTCCCCGACGATCTCGAGAAGGGCGAAACCGGCCATTACGGAGCTGACTTCCGTACTGACGAGGAGCCGATCACACTGGCGGATGCGCTCGAGCAGCACGAGACAAACGAGGACGGAGAGACGAGCGGCCCCTACAAAGTGAGAGCCCGCGTCGACAAGGTCTGCAAAAAAAAGGGATGCTGGTTCAAGCTCTCCGGAGACAGCGTCGAGTCCCCCATCCGAGTGCGCATGAAAGATTACGGATTTTTCGTCCCCCGCAACTCCGACGGCGGAGAGGCCATCGTCGAGGGGACGTTGCAGACCCGAGAGCTCTCCAAAAAGGAGCTTCGACATTACGCCAAAGACCAGGGTAAAGACCCCTCGGAGATCGATGTATCGGAGCGCAAGCGCCGCGAGTTCACCGCCACGGCCGTACAAATTGCCATGGGCTCCTGACGCCCTTCTCCTCGCGACTCCGCGCCATCAACAGGGCCATGTCGAACGACGACAAGCTCATCATTCCCGACCCCGACGACGCCGAAGACGGGGAGGTGGCTCGGACGCGCCACGACGAGCGGACCGTCGACTGGGAATATATCTACGATCTGAGACAGGTCGTCGAGGAGCTCGAGTCCACCGACGGAATCGTCGACGTCGAGTGTCATATCGCCGACCCCGTCCCGACCTTCACCATCGAGACGCTCGAGCACGGACTGGGCTTCGACATCCCGAGACGCATCAAACAATTGTACGTCGTCGCGGATGGGTTTCACCTGGAGTGGAGTCTCGAATGCGAGGGCGAACGCATCCCGGGTGGAGGGATCGAGCTATTCGATTTCGCCACCGTCTTCGATAGCTGGATCGACGAGCTCTGGCCCGCCGATACATCTCCCGAAGAAGAGGCATTCCTGTGGTCACTCCGGGGGGTGGCTCGCTTCCCCGACCCCGAACGCGACGAGATGGTCGTTCTCTGTGTCGAAGAGGAATATCCCACCTACGATCTCTTTCTGCATCACCCGAAACGCCAAACATCTCAACTGCTGACGGTCGGTTTTCAGCGTTATCTCGAGCTGCTACTCGAGACGAAAGGTACGTACGGGTGGCATCATCTCGTCGCCGAAGATGGCGTCCAAAATGACCGGCAGCGCGAACGGGTGCGTCACTTCGAGGACGTCATGACGCACCATTTTCCGGATACCGATCTCGATCGCGAGCTCCACACCGCAGTCCCGGAGAGCGACGGAGAGGATGGTCGCGCCTCCTCGCTCTCGGAGTCGGACGAACCGTCGACGCCCCCCTCTGACGACACCTCTGAAACTTGACACCCCCTCGCGGCCGCTGATACCCCTCAAGCAGAGACCTGTGTCCCGCATACATGTCGAATTTCTCGACGACGAGGCCGTGATGCGATCGCAACACGCCGACGAGACAACGTCTCACTCCTGGCTCGGAATCGTCATCCTACTGGGTGCATGTCTGACCGCCTTGGGCTGCGGCCCCGTGCGTTCGACTCAGCAGATCAACGACGCTAAAGTTGCCTTCGAACGAGCCCGCGTGTCCGAAGCCTACGCCAGCGCGCCCTACAAATTCTTTCGCGCCCAGTACTATCTCCATAAAGCCAAAGAAGAGTGGGGATATTCGGAGTTCGAGACGTCTTACGACTACGCCGAAGAGGCCGAGAGCGCAGCCGAAGCCGCCCTTCGGCGCAGCGAGGAAGATCCCTGGAGAGATCCCATTGAAAACCGCGGGCGCACCTACACGTTGGAACCCTATCGCACCATCACGGCAGACGACGCCGAGCGCGAAATTGAAAAGCTCGAATCAAAACAGTCTCGCGACTCGACCTCGAACGACGACTCGAACTCGAAGTGACGTCATCGGAGACGAGCGCGGGATACGCTGCCCCTCCGGGCTCGCCACTCTCTGGCTGAATGGAGTATGCTCTCATGGATCGGTCGATCGATGCTCTCGAGATCGTCGCCGCCCTCCTGCTGCTGTCGATCGGGATGGGGGGACTTCTGAGCTGTTCGACGGGGCCTCGTCTCCGGGCGCAGGCCGAAGAGATCCAGTCGCGCAATCAGTCGATCCAGGATCGAGCGGTGCGGTGTGCGCCCAAAGAGTTCGCCCTGGCCGAATCCCAGATTAAATTCGGCCTCTACGAACTGAACCAGGGTCAATTCAAGCGAGCCCAGAGCCACATCTATCGCGCCGAAAAGTACTCGAAACTCGCCGACAAACTCTCGACCTCCGATCAGTGCCGTCCCCAGAACGCCGACGTGGACGTCGACAAGACCCAGGCTGTCAGCGTCGGGGATGAGCAGGATCAGGACGGCGACGGCATCGTCGACTCGGAGGACGAATGTCCCCTCAAGCCCGAAGACTTCGACGGGTTCGAGGACAAGGACGGATGTCCCGACAAGGACAACGACAACGACGGCATCAACGACGTCGACGACCGGTGTCCCAACATCCCCGAGGGCGAGCCCGATGGCTATCGCGACAGTGACGGATGCCCCGATCCCGACAACGACGGCGACGGGATCGCCGACATCAATGACAGCTGTCCAGACGAGCCCGAAGACTTCGACGGCTACGAGGACGCCGACGGCTGTCCCGACTTAGACAACGACGGAGACGGCATCGCCGATACGCTCGACGAATGCCCGAGCGAAGCCGAAGATTACGATGGCGACGTCGATGACGACGGGTGTCCCGAGAAGCGCAAGCGCGTCGATGTCACTAAAGAGGAGATCGAGCTCAACGAGAAGGTTCACTTCGCCTACGACAAGGCCAAGATCCAGAACAAGAGCTATCCGCTCCTCGACGAGGTCGCCACCGTGCTGAAAGCCAACCCCAACATCGAAGTCCGCATCGAAGGACACACGGACAGTCAGGGGGGCAAACAATACAATCAGAAGCTCAGTCAGCGCCGGGCTCAGTCGGTCGTCGATTATCTCGTCGACAGACAGGGTATCGACCGTTCTCGCCTGCAGTCCAAAGGCTTCGGCGAAAGTCAACCCATCGCCAGCAACCGGACCGAAGAGGGACGAGCCGCCAACCGGCGCGTCGAGATGAAAATTACGAGTCGATAATCGGTCGACGACGTCCGGAACCGCCCCTCCTTCTCGGCGGGGGCGGCTTTGGCGCTCAACGTCTCGGCGCCCCCTGTGATTCGACATCGCAACCGAAGGAAACGCATGTCAAAAAGGGGCGCGTAACCCTCTCGGTGAGCGGGAAATCTCTTGTCTTGAGATGTCGCTCGATCGACACGCCGACGCTCGCACTCGAGCATCCTCGATGCCGAGAAATTGCAATCTCCACACAACCCGTGCTATTTGTTTTATGTTCCCGGAGACGGCATGCTTTCGAATACGGAGTGATAGTTATTTACGTCAACTAAGTTTCCGACTCCGCCCGCAGGTGTTGGCTCAATGAGACGGCGACGTTCGACATGGAGTAGTGCTTTATCTCTCAGCTTGTG
>JAQCND010000480.1 GCA_028274765.1 Bradymonadaceae bacterium | reverse complement strand
CGAACCGTAGCTTTCGTTCATCTGCTGGTCGCGACACGCCCGGGCCGAGAGGCCGAAGTCACAGATTTGGACCGTCAGCGGCTAGCTCGGCTCCGTCAGCAACATATTCTCGGGTTTCAAATCGCGATGGACGATCGACTGGTCGTGGGCGAAGGCGACGCCGCGCGCCGCCTCGCGCAAGATTCGGAGGGCGATCTCGGGGTCGACCCGGTTGGCGCTGACCAGGAGATCACGGAGATTGCCCCCTTCGACGTACTCGTAGACGATGTACTTGCGACCCGAGGTGTAGCCGAACGACAGGATGTCGACGATATTCGGATGGTCGGCATCGAAGAGGAGTTCCAGCTCGGTCAGGCATCCTCCAACCTCGAGGTCCTCGTCGAAGAGCTTCAGCGCCCCCTCCCGGCCGGTGTCGACGTGGCGGACGCGGTAAACCTCTCCGAACGCCCCCGTCCCGAGCTGGGCGTCGACCTGCCAGTCGTTGATATGACGGGACTGAGCCTCTGATATCTCCTGTGGATTGGGCTGGCGATTCATAACCAGTCGCACATGTCGTAGGCACACCCAACAATAGACACAGTCCAATACGATTGTTTTCGGCGGAACACACTTACCGCGAACTCTGTCAGTGACGCAGATACTCCATCTGCTCGTCTGGCTCGGCGCCATCGGGTCGAATGCGGCGGGCTTTCTCGATGTGCTTCAGCAGGGCGACCGCCAGTCGACTCCGCTCGACGTTGTCCCGGTGGACAGGGCTGATCTCGAGCCTCGAGTGAGACACCGATTCCGAACGAGGGAATGGCCCGTCGCTCCCGAATCACCGGACGACACATTCCGCTCGTGCGACATGGACCATTCACCAGAACGGCGAATCCCGATCACAACACTGAACCCCATCGAGCCGACCTCCCCAACCCTGAAGCGTGCCAGGCACCAAAATACTCCTCGACTGGCAAGGGAGTGGCGCCGAGGAGTAAAGCATATCTGACGTTTTGATACTGCGATTCAAATTATATCAAGCTTTTCTATCGTGTTCCAAGCGTCCGACATATCTCGAGTACAATCACGGCCTGTGGGGGACTCGTCACGACTTCGCACCTTTTGGCGCGCTCCTGTATGTCTGTGGGATGAGCGGCCTCGCTGATATGTCGCCAAATAACTCTCTTTCGGGAGAATTGAGGTGACCTGTCAGTTGGTCCCACGGCTGATGATGGCTCCACATATCTCAAACTTCGCGAGTGAGACACGGCCGTGTACATGCCGTGATTAGAGGACATTCCCTCATACGTATTCGTGTTAGCGTATGCTTCCTGGGGTCGCGTCCGTATGCCGAGCCGAAGAAGGGGGCGACAGCATCTAGATCCGGGAGCCCAAAATCGAGACGCGATTATCGCTCAACCCCGAACTTCGAGAAAATTGCGCGACAACACAGTATCCTGGCGCCATCGGTCTCTCTCGAATTCCCCATCGTATGCCCTTGATCTCTTACCTCCAGCCCGTTGCTCGAGGGGAGTATATCAGGGGGCTCAAAGTCGACCGACTACACGGAGAGTGTCCCTCCAATACCTGCTCGCTCACCCGATCCATTCCCTCGTTGATAGCGACCCATCGCTTCGGGGATGTGCTGCGAAGCGAGGCACGCCTGGAGGATCAGATAGTGGGGGCTGTCTATCGATTTTCGGGCTGAGGTCCGGGGCTGGGAATGGCTCTCGAAAGAATGCGGGACAAGCCCCGCATCATGGATCGAGGAGATGGAGATCGCGAGAGGTCGAGACGAGCCCCGCATCGTGTGGGGGGATGATTGAAGGAGATGGAGCAGTTGTCTCCTCATGCATGAGAGCGAGGCTCGCCCCGCTCGGAGTTTCAATCCCTGGGCTCACTCCGTGGCCCTCAGTCCAGCAGCTCCGCCAGGTACTCGCCGGTCGCGCTCTCGTCGACGCCGGCCACCTCGTAGGGCGTGCCCGAGGCGACGATTCGACCGCCGCGCGGTCCGGCGCCGGGGCCGAGATCGACGACGTGGTCGCACTGGGCGACGAAATCGATGTCGTGTTCGATGACGACGACCGTGTGGCCGAGCGCGACGAGCTTGCGGAGGGCATCGACCAGCGTCGCCACGTCCAGCAGATGGAGGCCGACGGTCGGCTCGTCGAAGATGAAGAGGACGGGGGCTTCTTCGCCCCGCTTGCGTCCCTCGGCAATATAAGAAGCCAACTTCAGGCGCTGAGCCTCGCCGCCCGAGAGCGTCGCCGTGGTTTGGCCGACCCGAATGTAGCCGAGCCCGACATCGATCAGCGGCTGGAGCTTGCGAAGGATGGCGTCGTGATCGGAGAAAAACTCCATCGCTTCCGAAACCGTCATCTCGAAGACGTCGGAGATGTTGCGGCCGCGGTAAGTAACCTCCAAAACGGGCTGGGTGAAGCGGTCGCCGTCGCATTCGTCACAGGGGATCTCGACGTCGGCCATGAAGTGCATCTCGACCGTTTCGGTCCCCGTGCCGCCGCAGGCCTCGCAGCGTCCGCCGGAGGTGTTGAAGCTGAAATCGCCCTTCGTGATGCCCGCCTGCTTGGCCTTCTGGGTCTTGGCAAACAGCCGCCGGATGTGGCCGTAGGCGTCGCTGTAGGTCAGGCAGTTCGAGCGCGACGATCGACCCAGCGCCGACTGATCCATCAGGACGACGTCGTCGAGTGTGTCGAGCCCCTGGAGTTCGCGAACCGCCCCGGCCTCGACGCCCCCTTCGCCCTGTTTGCGCTCCCATCCGTTGTAGAGGACGCGCTCGCAGAGGGTCGATTTGCCCGAACCACTGACACCGGTGACCGCCGAGAGGCGCTCGCACGGAAATTCGACGGTGATGTCGTCGAGGTTGAACTGATTGGCCCCGACGACTCGGACGTAGCCCGGCGGATCGTCGGTGACGGGTTCGGGGTCGAGCTGTCTGCGTTGCTCGAGTGCCCGGCTCGTGACCGTCTCGCGGTTGCGAAACGACTCGATCGGCCCCTCGAACAGCAGCTCGCCCCCCTGGTCGCCGCCGCCCGGGCCGAGTTCGACGACGTAGTCGGCGCCCTCGATGATCTCGGGGTCGTGTTCGACAACCACCACCGTGTTGCCCAGATCGCGGAGGTGGTAGATGACCTCCAGGAGTCGATCCGTGTCGACGGCGTGCATGCCCGCCGTGGGCTCGTCGAGGACATACAACGTGTCGGTCAGCGCTCGCCCCAGACTGGCCGTCAGGTGGATGCGCTGCATCTCGCCGCCCGAGAGCGTCCGGGACTGGCGACCGAGCGACATGTAGCCGAGCCCGATGGTATCGAGATAGTCGAGTCGGTGACGGACCTCGGCCAGCAGAGGCTCGACCTTGGAGCGCTTCTGTTCGGGGAGTTCGAGCTGGTTGAAGTACTCGCGCGCCTCCTCGATACGCATCGTCCAGAAGTCGCTGATGGCATGGCCGTCGACCTTGACATTGCGAGCCGTCTCGTTGAGACGAGCACCCTCGCAAGAGGGGCAGAGACTGTAGCCGCGGTATTTGGACAGGAAGATGCGGACGTAAGTCTTGTGGCGCTGGCCCTGGAGCTTGTCGAAAAAGCCCCGAATGCCGAGCCAGCCGGAATCGCCCTCCTCGATGTATTCCTGTTGGCCGTCGTCCAACTGGGCGTATGGTACGTTGACCGGAATGCCCTTGCGCCGGCACGCTTCGAGGAGCTTGTCCTGGTAGCGTCCGTACTTGTCGCCCTGGAAGGCGGTGATGGCGCCCTCCTCGAGACTGAGCGCGCGGTTGGGGATGACCTTGTCGAAGTCCAGCCCCGTGACCTTGCCGAAGCCGGTGCACTCGTCGCAGGCGCCGAGCGCGCTGTTGAAGCTGAAGAGGACGGGCTTGGGCTCGATGAACTGGCGTCCGCACTCGTTGCAGCGATACTTGCGGTCGAAGACGAGGGGCTCGCGGTCCTCGTCCCAGAAGTAGACCTCGATCTGGCCGTTGCCGAGCTGAAAGCCCGTCTCGGCCGCCTCGGTCAGGCGCATCTCGTGGTCGTCGCGCACGGCGAGTCGGTCGACGACGACCGGAAACGTCTCGCGTTCGAGGAGATCGTCGAAGTCCGATTCGGTGATGTCGAGCATCTCGCCGTCCAGATAGAGGCGTCGATACCCCTCCTGGACGAGCTGTTTGAGCACCGCCGGTCGGTGCTCCTCGTCGCCCCCGTCGACGTCGGCCACCACCACCAGCCGCGTCCCCTCGTCGAGTTCGGCCAGTTGGTCGGCCGCCTCGCCCGGCGTATCCCGGCGCACCCGATGGTCGCAGTCGGGGCAGATCGTCTCGCCGATGTGAGCGTACAGAAGCTGGAGATGGTCGTCGACTTCGGTGATCGTCCCGACTGTCGAACGGGCATTGTTGATCTCGTTTTTCTGCTTGAGTGCGATCGCTGGCTGGACGTCCTCGACGCGCTCGATCGGCGGCCGCTCCATACGCCTCAAGAACTGGCGAGCGTACGTCGAGAGCGACTCGGTGTACCGACGCTGTCCCTCGGCATAGAGGGTATCGAAGGCCAGCGACGACTTGCCGGAGCCGCTCACCCCCGTGACCGCCGTGAATGAGCCCTGAGGGATCTCGACGTCGACATCCTTCAAGTTGTGCGTGCGAACCCCCTCGAGAATAGTCGAGAGTTGAGGGGACGCGGTATCGGACGGAGCGTCGGTCTGAGGTTCGGACATGGGGGGACTACCAGGTGAGGAGAAGATGGCGGACCGCCAACATGCGTTCCCATCTCTACCGTGGGCTCTCGGCGATTTCAAACGGCAATGAACGCCTCGAACGGGGGCAGTTCGGGGATCAAGGCGCCCTCGAGGGGGAGGCGTCTCCGTCGGGAAGCATTCGGGCTGCTGCGACGGGCCCCCGATGATGTTATCGCCCGATGAACGACTCCATCTGTTCGAGGCGCTCCTGGCAGTGCGCTCGGCTCTGGCTCGAGAATCGCGTCAAGGGAATGGTCTCCTCGCCTCGCGTATGCAGCACGGGACGATAGACCTCGGTCGTTCCCCCTCCCTCCAGTGTCCGCTCGGTCTTCTCGATCTCGGCATGCTCGATGTCGTCGAACGCGATCCCCCGAACCTCGTCGCCGTAGAGACGCTCGCGGCGAAGCGTGAGTTGTCGGTCCCGACGATCGAGCGTGATCGTCGTGTCCCCCATCCAGCCGAGAAAGCCGAGACTGGCGGCCCCGAAGATTGCGATCGCCACGAACGGCCCCCAGCCGGGATCGTACCGATAGTAGGCGGAGACGCCGGCGAGGAGAGCTACGAGAAAGGTACAGACCGCCCCGAAGACCATGAGCTTGTTTTCGGCGTTGCTCGTCTCGAAGACGAGCGTCTCCGCCGTCTCTTCGGCGACCTCGAGCTGCATCGAATGCGAGGGGGAGATGCGAGTGTAACTGAGACGGCATGCGAGCCGGAACGGGGTTCGCTCGAGTCCGACGCCGACCCCGTCTTCAGGCCGAGTCTTTCCAGTTTTCCATGATGTCGTGGGTGCCCAGAATCTTGCCGAGCTGATCGACGACATCCGTCGGCAGAAGGGCCTTCAGGACGGGAATTGTCTTCACCAT
This sequence comes from Bradymonadaceae bacterium, assembly GCA_028274765.1. Classification (GTDB taxonomy): domain Bacteria; phylum Myxococcota_A; class Bradymonadia; order Bradymonadales; family Bradymonadaceae; genus CAJXPB01. The sequence continues at coordinate 11,005 of JAQCND010000480.1, read as the reverse complement.
GAAGGGCTCTTTGATGTAGAGATCGTCGTCTTCGACCGCCTCGGTGACGCGGTCGGCGACGAAATCGGGGTCGAGCATCGGCGTGAGTTTGGGCGGACTGGAGCCCTCGAACATCCCCGTGTCGACGAGGCTCGGACAGACGATGGTCATGCCGATGTCGTCGTAGCCGCGCTCCTTGAGCTCCAAACGGAGTGCCTCCGACAGTCCGATGACGAACCACTTGGAGGCCGAGTAAACCACCTGGTAGGGAAGTCCGACGAACCCGGCCGCGCTGGCCATCTGCACGAGGTGGGTGCGGGTCGGCCGCTTCAGGTCCGGGAGGAAGGCCTTGGTCATGCGGTGGACGGCCAGGATGTTGACGGCCAGCATCAGTTCGTCGGCATCCTTGTCGACCTCCTCGTAGGGGCCGCCCTCGACGACGCCGGCGTTGTTGACGAGAATATCGATGCGAGCCCCCGTCTCGCGGACGTCCTCGCGGAGCTGTTCGATGTTCTCGCGCTCCGAGAGATCGCAGACGAACGTATCCACCTCACACCCCGAGCGCTCGAGGGCTTCACCCGTCTGCTCGAGCTGATCGGCGGCGATGTCGACGAGCAACAGTCGTTCGGCTCCTCGCGAGGCGAATCGGCGCGCGATGTCGCGTCCCATGCCCTGAGCTGCGCCCGTGATGAGGGCCGTCTTGCCGTAGAGATCCGTCATGGTCGTCCATCCTCCAGAATGTGGAATCGATGAAGTGATCGAGCCGGTGTGCCACGATGGCAAGTGCCGTCGTCCCTTCGAGCTCATCCGTCGCCCCGAATCCCGAGAGGACGTGCGCATTCGAATCATCCGGTGGGCTTCGAACCCTCCTCGCTGACGATCATCGCCTGATCCGGGTCCGTCAGCCACCCCATGTCGCGGAACCAGGCGATCGTATCCTTGAGCCCCTCTTTGACGTCGGGATAGCGGTACTCGTAGCCGGTCGAGAGGCTCTTGCGGTTGCTGATCCAGTAGCTGGAACTGATGTAGGTCGCCGACTGGATCTCGAAGACCCGCACTCGCGGGATGCCGAAGTTCTCCTCGAGCCAGCGCCACGCCTTGGCAGCCCCGATCATGAAGGGCTCCATCTTTTTGAGGTTCAAAAACGGGATGTCGTACATGTTCTGTCCCGTCAGCAGGGCGATGTAGTGGAGAAACTCGTGGTAGGAGATGATGCTGTTGTCGACGATGTTGTAGTCCTCGCCGAGCGCTTCGTCCTGTTCGGCGATGTAGCAGGCAAAGCCGGCGACATCTTCGACGTGGACGGAAGTCGTAATGTAGTTTTTCGAATCGGCGGGGATGCCCGGCAACAGACCATGAGCGATCGCGAGGATGATCCCGCCGTGGCCGTAACTGCTGCCGGGACCGTAGATGGGCGCGGGGCGGACGACGGTGACCGGCAGATCCTCCTCGCGGTGCGCCCGCCAGATCATCTTCTCCTGTTCCCACTTCGAGACTGAATATTTGTTGACCAGATGAGTCCCGCGCGGCTCGCTGGCGTTCGGGGCCGTCGTCTTCGGCGACGGGGACTCTTCGTTGAAGGGGACGTTGACCTTGTCGCCATCGGCGGCGGTGTAGGGTTTGCCGAAGACGCCGCACGTGCTCCAGTGGACGAATCGCTCGAGGTCGGCTTCCTTGGCGTACTCGAGAAAATGGCGCGTCCCCTCGACGTTGACCTTGCGGAGTCGCTCGAGCGAGGCGCTGTAGTCGTACAGTGAGGCGACATGAAAGACGTGAGTGATATCGTACTCGAACAGCTCCGCAATCGTATCGGGTTTCAGGAGATTGGCTCCGACCCAGGTGAGATTCGGGTGATCGAGATCGAGACCGATGCTCTGAGCCTTGTTGCGGCGAGAATCGTCCTCCAGGGCGCCGGGAAGATCCGTCGCGATGACATCTTGACCATCCTCGAGGAGCTCACGGATGACATAATTGCCCGTAAACCCCGCTGCGCCCGTCACTAAGTTGAGACGTTCGGACATCGATACCTCTGACACTTCAATGGAACAGCAGATGTGACCATCAACGTACTCATGATTACTGGGACCGCGAGCAACCATCGGTTGACTAAGTGTTTACTCACGGCGCGCTCCTTTATACACAGAACGCGGAGAATTTCCAGTCAATCCATATTGATTGTGCCACCGAGGCGAGACGATGCTATCCGGATTTGGAGCCGAGTACACGGGAGACGCCCCGTTCTATGAAGTCTGGTACGGAAAGGTCGACGTCGCCGAGGACGTCGCGCTGTGGTTTCGCTACACGACGCTCGATGGCGTCATTCGCGAGGCCTCGACCTGGGCGGTCGTCTTCGACGGCGAAGAGGCCTTCGGCGACCGAACGTTCTGGGAGATCGACGAACTCGCCCCTCGCAACACCGTCGTCATTCCGGAGGGATGCGACCGTGACCGCTTCCTCGGAGCCGAGCAGGTCTTCCACACCGACGAAGCTCACCTCGACGAGCGCAACGCCATCGGGCGAGCGGGCGACATCGAATGGGATTTTCAGTGGCAGGACAGCGGCCGCCGCTGTCAGTACATCCCCGATGCGCTCCAGGGACTCTCCGCCGTCAAGAGCTCATACGATTCGACGTTTCTCGACGTCCGAGTCAGCGGGACGCTTCAGTACGACGGACGAGCGCGAACTTTCGAGAGCGTCCCCGCCATGGTCGGCCACATCCGGGGGACGAAAATCAGCGGCCACCACTGGGCCTGGGCCCACTGCAACCACTTCGATGGGGACGACGACGCCGTCTTCGAGGGGCTGTCAGTTTCGCTGGAGGCGCTCGGCATGCAGACGCCGCCGCTCTCGGCGTTCATCGTCTACGTCGACGGCCGACGCTACTGGTTCCGCACGCCGTTGAGCATCGTCCGAGCTCAGACCGATTTCGACCGCGACCACTGGCACTTCGAGGTCGAGTCGGGTGGGGTCCATCTGGAGGGAGAGGCGACCGCACCGAGCAACGTCGCACTGGTCGAATACGACGACACCGATGGCTCGAACCTCTGGTGCTACAACAGCAAACTGGCCGATCTCGAGTTTCGGCTCCGCGATCCCGAACATGGTATCGATCGCACGTTGACGGCCACGGGCACCTCGGCGTTCGAGTACGTCACGCGGGAACGACCGGACCGTACGCCTTTGATATGAATCGTCGATATCACACGGGGCCCGCGTTTATGCGCCCTCGCACGTCGCCGACTCGGGCTGACGAATGCCGCAACAGTTTGGAGCGTCTGAGCACGAGCTCAGATGTCGGGGCGTGTGCTTTTCCCCAATCCTGAAGGTCGAACAGCACGCCCACACAGACTATGTAAATCGATGAGTCGAAGGGGAGAACGCACCATACGAAACGCGTCCCGGCGCATACGCCATGTCGAGAATGGCGGCTGACACGTGCACGACCTTGTGCTCTTAAATCTACATGGTTTTTCGGTGGGGCACGTCATCTTCAGATGCACTTCTCCCACATGTTACCCTACGGAGCGTCCGCGCGCATGCGCTCGCCTAGCCCGCCGCAGGCCGGCCATGCGCAAAGAGGGGACGAGCCCCACCGAACGAACGTGCCGGTAGGGGTGGGCGGCCAGCTCCTTCCAGATACCCTGACAGCTCGCCGCAGGCCCCCTCACATATGATCGTCGGCAGCGATGGAGGATGTGTTGCGTCATTCGGGGGGAGGGAACACGAATCTCCTCCGTTTGGACGCCGGTTTGACGCTGCCATTCTGCACCGGAAGCATTTGAAAAGCGACGGCCGACGCGCTTTCCTTTCATTCAGGTAAGTTCGTCCCCGACGGAGGGCTCGAATCCTCCGTTGGAGTCGTTGCATCAAACGTATAGGCTACCTCATTCGAGGTTTGCTCCCCGCCAGACCGCTTCGCCTCCCCCTCGAGGAGGAGCGCTGAGGTGGCGTCCCAGCCGGGAGACTCACTTCGAGGAGGTACAGAAGCGCTCCATCGTATGACCGAGTGTCCGTTCGAGTCGATGCCCTCGGAGTGTCGGGGCTCATGCCGGCTCGTATCCGCGATAACCCCATCCTCACGCAATGACCCTATTGGTCCGCTGAAAGACCATGGACGCGATTCCGATCTTGTCGTACGGTGCGGCGCCACTCTCGTGAGGATTGCTCCGATCCCTCCGTGTTCATGACTTCTGCTTCCCCCTCGACCGACAATACATCGGGTGGAGACCCCGACGGCCCATCTCTGAACAATCTCCTCCGAGAGACCCTCATCGTGACGATCGTCATGGTCGGGGGCGTGATGGTCGCCGGGTATCTATTTCGCGAACCGCTCGAACAGAGTGCGCAGTGGCTCATTGACACCCTCGGATATGCGGGCCTGTTCACCGGGATCTTCGTGGCCGATGCCTTCACGGTGCCGATTCCCCCGGACACGTATCTCTTCTTGAGCATTGCCAGCCACACGGCCGGAGAGAGCCTGACCAGCCTTCCGCTGGAGACACTCGTCCCGACGCTGGTCATCTGTTCGGCAGCTTCGGTCCTCGGAGGCAACGTCGCTTACTGGATCGGCCCCTACATCGAGAAACTTCCCATTCTTCGGGACAAGCTCGAGGACTACCGGCTCCAGGGCGAGAAGCTGTTCGGCGAGTGGGGAACCTGGGCAGTCGCGATCGCGGGAGTGACCCCGGTGCCGTTCTCGATCGTCTCCTGGCTCGCCGGGATCTATCGGATGAAGTACTCCGCCTACTTCGTGGCGTCACTCGTTCGAATCCCGCGCATCGTCGGCTACTACGCGCTGTATTACATCGGATGGGCGCCGTCGCTGTGACGGGTTTTCCCGTCACATCCACGTGGGTTTATGGCTCGCCGCCCATACGAGCATCCAGAGCGCAAAGAGCACGAGCTGAATCGGGATCGAGGCGAGCGTGATCATCACCAGCACGCGAAACCATCCCCAGAATCCCAGTCGAATGTCCGTCACGACCACTTTGGTGTGGTCCGCCGAAGCCTCGACGTGGCGAGAGGTCGAGGCGTACGGAGACCCCTCCTCTCGTTCCTCGTTAGTTTCATCGAGGATCCGCATGCGCTCGCCCGCCTCTCGGGCGGCCTCCGAGTAGGGAGAGTCGTTGATAATCGCCTGATAAAGCTCCCGGGCTTGCTCGAGATCGTTTCGTTCTTCGGCCTCTTGGGCTCGTTCGAGCCGTTCTCTCGGAGTGTCATTCGACATCGTCGGGTTACTCCCATCATGTGAAAGGTGCGTGTCGTCATCTCGCCTCCTCGATCGCACTGAAATCGACCTCGACCGGGGTCGATGCGTTGTCGCGTTCGCCGTGTCCCAACTGCCCCTCCTGTCCTCGTCCCCAGCATCGAAGGCGCCCATCCTCGAGCACCGCACACGTGTGGTCGTCACCGGCTGCAATGGAGACAGCCTGCTCGATCCCCTCGACCCGAGTCGGGCTCGACGTCCTCTCGAGTCGATTGTTGCCCAGATCCCCATCCGAGTTGTCCCCCCAGCAAGCGACGCGGCCCGATTCATAGACGGCACACGTATGGGCCAGTCCCGAGGCGACATCGACGGTGCCCGACGTGGCCTGCACGGGGGCGGGAGCGGTCTGGGCGTTCGGGGTGCCACGTCCGGTCTGCCCTCCAGAACCGTTGCCCCAGCACCAGACGCGATCGTCGCGGGTGATGGCACACGTATGCCGTCCCCCGGCCGAGACGTCGGTCACCTCGGAGAGCGAGACAGAGACGGGCGTCGACTTGGATGTCTCCTCGCCACTCTCACCGTTGCCGAGCTGTCCGTAATTGTTGTAGCCCCAGCAACTCAATGAGCCTCCCGACCGAATCGCACAGCTATGCCCGGCTCCTCCGGTCGAGACGGCGACGGCATCGTCGATACCTCGCACCTTCACGGGCGTCTCTCGACTTCCCACCGAACCATCGCCGAGTTCCCCGTGATTTTGCTGCCCCCAGCAGTCGATGCGACCGTCGGCCGAGACGGCGCACGTGTGGCTGATAGCCGTCGACAGCGAGACGATGCGCGCCTCGAGCCCCGCGACCTCGACGGGCGAAGCGCTCGTCAGCGGCGTCTCGCGCCCGAGTTCGCCATCGCCCCAGCATCGCACCCCGCCCTCAGTCAAGGCGGCACAGGTTCGACCCGGTCCACCGGCCGCAATCGCACTGGCTTCGGGGAGTCCCTCGACGCGAACCGGAGTGGCACGCGTCTCCTCGACGCCGTGACCGAGCTCCCCGTCGCCGCCGTCGCCCCAGCAGTAGACCTCGCCGGCCACCGACAGAGCACACGTATGAAAATTTCCCGCCGATACCGCTCGAAGACAGACTCGCTCCTCCGAATCACACTGGATCGCCGAGGTGTTTCGAGCGTCCTCGGGGGGCGCCGGACAGCTCGCATCGCCGGGACAGGCCTCCCCGCCAGTCTGTGCCTCGGGGCCGAGGCGCCAAGGCTCACCTGCGGACGACTCTTCGGCACATCCCACCGCTCCGAGGGCCAGCCATCCCCCCACCATCAACAACATGGGTTTGAGCGTGCTCTCGAGCGGACGCGACGTCGTCAGCTTCGAGATGCTTCCCAACCATCGACTCAAAGCGACTTGCATGAAGGAGGCCTCGGATTCGGACATGACAGAAGGGAGAGAGGGATGGAGATACGTGTAGATGAGAGCCATGGACTGGGCTCTCTCTCGACCATTCGCCCCAAGAGGGAGGGGCCCGCGAGCGATGACGTCATATTCTGACACACGTCATCGCTTCGCAAACAATCGAGCATCGTGCCGACGGTGGTGAGAAACCCGGACTCGAACCCCACCAGGAGCCATGGAAGTGGCTCGCCCGTTCCAGAAGGCATTCTTTCGGATTGTCTCGCCCATGTCCTCCCGGGCGCTCGTGTCGTGCTCGACTCTTCTTTATCCCTCGGACGACGTCTCCGCCGAGACGAACACGTCGACGAGCGTACCGAGCCCAAACCCGACGAAGACGAGCACCGTGCCCGCCAGGTTGACGCCCAGCAGGGCCGCGTAGTCGCCGCCGCCGATGGCGAGCCATTCGGGGGTGAGGTCGGCCGTATGGGCGATCCCGAGCGCCATGCCGGACCAGAAGGCCAGGTGGAAGGCAAACGGACCCGCCGCCCGGACGAACGCCAGCAAGAAGACCGGCGCGAGCCCGAGCACCATCGTGCCGCTGATCGTCGTGGCTTTGAGGATCTCCGTCCCCAGATACAGCGGGAGCGAACCGACGATCACCGTCGCGACCATGACCCATCGGCCGAGATGGATTGGATCGCGCGCCCGAATCCATCGACCCAGCGACTCGATCGGGATGGCGCGGGCGCTCCGACCTTCGGCGCCGACGCCGCCCAGGTCCTGCACGACGGCCTTGCTGAACGAGCTCAGCGTCGAATCCAGCGTCGAGCCGGCGCTCAGCATCATCATCACGCTTATGCCGGCGAGCACCGAGACCCCGAACGCTTGCGCCACCTTCAGGGGCGCGTCTTCGCCGACCGCCAGCCCCGTGACGTTGGCATGCACGCCGATGAGCCCGAACAACACGATGAACGCCCCGGCGATGGCCCCGGCGGCGAGGTAGCCGCGAAGCGTCTGTTGGGGACGAGAGATGAATCCTCGATCGGTCAGGACGGGATCGTGGAAACCGTAGCTGAAGGCCTGCAGGAGACCGACCAGTGCCAGATCGAGCCCGCCTTTGAGCGTCCACTCGCCGCTCGAGAGCGTCGCGCCCACGCTGGCGTCGGGGACGATGATCGCGAGCGCAAAGACCAGCAAGAAGACGGCGACGCCGCACTGGAAGGCGTCAGTCAACACCGACGATCGCAGGCCGCCCCTGAGGCTGTAGCCGAGGGTCAATCCGGCGAAGACGGCGGCGGCGACGTAGTAGCCCGTACTCCCCGCTGCTCCAAAGTAGGCGGCGACGACGGCCGTGTTCGACCAGACCTCGTTGAACAATCGGATCAGGATCGCCACCAGAAACCCGAGGCTCGCCATTCGTCCGTACTTCGAGGTCACGACGTCCGAGAGGCTCTCGGCGCCGAGGTGCCGGCGGAGCAGGTAGATGGCGACGCCGGCGACGGGAATCGACAGGTACCACGCCGCGTAGGCGACCGCGCCGACGAGCCCGTAGCTGGCCCCCAGGTTGGCGGCGTTCGTAATGGATTTGGCAAAGAGCCAACTGATGACGACCGATCCGATCAGAAAGCCGGTCGAGATCTCTCGATCGCCGTCCTTTTTGGCCGAGAAAAACTCCGCGACGGTCGTCGCACGCGGCGAGAGCGCGAACATGACGACCGCGTAGATGACCATCGACGTCCAGAGTAGTACTTCGAGATCCATGGTCTCTCCTCAAAAGTATCCGTGTAGAATCCATTCGACGCGATCGACAACGTTCGCCCCGTCGAATCGCCAGCGGACGTACTCGGCGGTCACGCCCAGCATGCGGTGGAGTCGGACGTGGGGGCCGGCGGTCAGAAACCACTCTTCGGCCGCGGCCAACCGATCATCGATCCGAGAGCCGTTGGACCGCGCCGACGAGGCTCGCGACTTGGAAAGCGAAGTAGAGAGCGTTTCAATGGGGATACGTCGTTCTCAACGGGTGAGTACCTCGAGAAATGGACACTCGTCGCTCGGCACGTCACCGGGACAGAGCTCGGTCAGCGCCTCGAGCCCCTGGAGCATCGCTTCGAGTCGCTCGATTTTTGCTCTCACGTCCTCGGCCTTTTGCTCGGCGACACGCCGAACTTCCTCACAGGAGGCTTCGTCGTCGGCCCGAAGCTCGAGCAGTTTCTTGGTCTCATCGAGCGAAAAGCCAAGATCCTGAGCATTTTGGATCAGTTCGACGCGTTCGACCGTCTCGGAGGGATAGGCTCGATACCCCGACGACTCGAATCGAGGCGGCTCGGCGATGAGCCCCCGATCCTCGTAGAATCGAACGGTGTCGGAGGTCACACCGCAACGTTCGGCGACCTCGCCGACGCGAAGATGTTCATCGAGAGGGGAAGAAGAGGACTGCACCATCATCTGGGGGCTGTGAGGGAGCGAAACTGAATCGTCTGGCGCGCGCTGTCATCATGACAGTATCTCAAACCTTGAAGCCCACTCCAATCTTCGATCGTTACACGGAACGCATGACAGACGAACGTGTGTCGAGACGTCAGTCATCGGAGACAGCATGAGCGAACCATCCTCGCGATCCGCCGATACGTGGACGTTGTTCGGGTCCGTTGGCGCGGCCCTCGGAGCGGCGATCTGCTGTCTCGGCCCCGTCGTGCTGGTGTCGATGGGCGTGACGGGCGCCTGGATCGGTCGGCTCTCGGCGATCGAGGCCTACCGCCCCTTCTTCATGTTGGCCGCGTCCGGCATGCTGGGCTGGGGATTCTACCGCGTCTACGGCACTCGAGTTCGCGACGACTGTGGCGACGACGGCGAGTGCGAGGTCCCTCGAGCCAGCCGGATCAACGAGGTGTCGCTCTGGATCGCAACCGTCGCCGTCATCGGTCTCTTCGCCTCGCCCTATCTGCTGGGGACGACCTCCGGCGAGGCGGAGGCGCGAGCTCAGGGGACCAAAGAGTCGCAGAACCGAGGAGCCGCAACCTCCGAATTCGAGACGGTCACGCTGAAGGTCGAGGGCATGACCTGCGGCGGATGCGCCCAATCCGTCGAATCGGTGCTCCAACAACAAGCGGGGGTCGAACAAGCGGACGTGACGTTCGAGCCGCCTCACGCTCGGGTCAGCTACCGCCCCTCGGCGGTGAGCATCGACGCGTTGAGTCGCGCCACGGACGAGATGGGATATACATCTAAGCCCCTCCAGTAGCGCCCAACCGCCAGTCTCTTCGACTTACTTCTCTCTATCTCGCCGGGAATCCCATGAGTACGTGCTGTACGAACGAGCCTCACCTCGTCGTCATCGGCGGAGGTTCGGCCGCCTTCGCGGCCGCCCTCGAGGCCGAATCGCGAGGGGCAACGGTCACCATCGTCAACGACGGCCTCCCGATGGGCGGGACGTGCGTCAACGTCGGGTGCGTCCCCTCGAAGTTTCTGTTGCGGGCGGCCGAGGCTCATCACCAGCCGGAACACCACGACTTCGATGGCATCGACGGGAGGAGTCGAGCCGATGTCGGTCGCGTCTTTGAACAACAACGGGAGCTCGTCGACCAGCTCCGCGGCGCCAAATACCACGAGGTCCTCGATGGCCTCGAGCGCGTGACATATTGCTACACACGTGCCCGACTGCTCGACGACGAGACAGTCGAACTCGAGGACGGCGAGTTCCTCGAACCCGATGCCGTCATCCTCGCCACCGGCGCTTCGACGGCAACGCCCAATCTCGAGGGGATCGAAGAGGTCGATTATCTAACCAACGAGATGGTCTTCGAGCTCGAGGGCGCCCCCGATTCGCTGCTCGTCCTCGGGGGGGGATACGTCGGGCTCGAGAGCGCTCAGACGTTCGCGCGATTCGGGACCGATGTCACACTCGTCGATCATTCCCGAATCCTCTCTGGCGAATCGGATGAACTCGCCGATGGTCTGGCCGGGTATCTCCGAGACGAGGGGATCGCGATCGTCGAACACGCCGACCTCGCCGGCGTTCGTTCCGAAGAGGGAGGCGTATACCTTTCGGCCGACATCGACGGTGACTCCCGGACGTACCGCGCCGACGAAATGCTGGTCGCCACGGGACGTCGGCCCAACACGGAGGACCTCGGAGCCGAGTCGGCCGGTGTCGACCTCGACAACCGGGGCTTCATCGAGGTCGACGGCCATCTCCAGACGTCAATCGAGCCCATCTACGGGGCGGGCGACGTCGTCGGCGATCCGATGTACGTCTACACGGCCGCCCACGAGGGAAAGCTCGCGGCACGCAATGCGCTCGCCGACGAGTCGCGCGAGGTCGACTATCATCCCCTCCCGTGGGTGATTTTTACCGACCCTCAAGTGGCTGGCGTGGGATACGACCTCGACGAAGCCCGATCGGCGGGATACGCCCCCGAAGCCACCAC
>JAQCND010000470.1 GCA_028274765.1 Bradymonadaceae bacterium | reverse complement strand
TCGTCGTCGAGCTCAGGCATTCGATGGCCTCGGTCCGCTCGGCGTCGGTCATCGTCTCTCGAGCGACCAGCTCCTCGAGCCCGTCGGCGATGTTGGCTTCGGCGGCTTCGAGGGCGTCTTCATCGATGTCCGAGAGCACAACCTCGTAGCCCGACGACACGGCGACCTGAGCAATGCCCTGGCCCATTTGACCGGCTCCGACCACTCCCATGGTGTCGATATCGTCCATCGTCTCGTCCTATTCGGTCCAGTGGATATGTTGAGATGCGATGCAACCGTATCTTGCTGACCTCGCCGTCTCGTTGCCGTCGGGCTGTCGCGTCACGGAGGTGTTCGCACGACACATCGCGACGCTCGGCGGCCGAGAGGTGGCGAATCGGCGCGTTGTATGCCATACTCTCGGCGAGGTTTCCAGCGCTCTACGGCCACCACGCCGAGTCATGCCCATCTGTCCCCAGTGTCAGCGCGAATCATCGGAGCTTCTGGCTCCGTGTCCCTCCTCGAAACACGACCTCTACTGCATCGAAGAAGAAGAATACTACGCTCAAAAAACCGATCCGCTCCTGGGCCACAAGGTCGCGGGACGTTATATCGTCCGGGCCGTTCTCGGGCGCGGCTCGATGGCCCGGGTCTACCGCGCCCACCAGGACCAGGTCGATCGATCGGTCGCCCTCAAGGTCTTCCGTCTCGAGACCATTCTGGGCCAGCAGGAGGGGGCTCACACGACGGATGACGAGCGCGAACAGGCGAAGCAACAGTTCGTGCGCGAAGCCAAGGTACTGGGGCAGCTCTCACATCCCAACTGTGTCACCGTCTACGATTTCGGCGCCGAGCAGGACGGAAGTTTTCTCTACATCGCGATGGAATTCGTCGCGGGTTCCGACCTCCGCGGCGCCCTCCAGCGCGGTCCCAAACTCGACGCCATCGTCGAGATCTCCCGTCAGCTCCTCGGCGCACTCCGGGAGGCGCATTCACTGAACATCGTCCACCGCGATCTGAAACCTGAAAACGTCATCCTCTCGTACCGGTCGTCGCGCGGTGGACACGTCATCAAAATTCTGGATTTCGGGATCGCCAAACTCCTCGCCGACACCGATCACGACGACGGGGGCAGTCAACTCTTCGGCACGCCTGCTTACATGAGTCCCGAGCAGTGTCGGGGGGATGTGGAATCAGTCGGGCCTCCCGCCGACGTCTACGCGTTTGGATGCATGCTCTACGAAATGCTCTGCGGCCGTCTTCCCTACCCCGCCGACAGCGCGCGAGGGATGGTAGAGGCCCACCAAACGGCCGACATTCCGGCTCTGGAGCCCCGCCCCAACCTCGACGTACCGGATCCGCTCGCAACGATGACCCGCATGTGCCTCCAGAAGGACCCGCACGATCGATACCAAACGGGAGGCGACGCCCTCAACGCCCTCGAAGAAGCCGTCTCGCGCACCGATCTATCTCTGGGGATCTCCTCGGCCGTCTCGCCGGAGACGGGGGGAACGGTCGACCCCAAACGCGATGTCGTCGTCCCAGACAATCGGGTCAGTGGGGCGGAGCTAGATCCCATCGGCGGAGAGTCGGGCGAGCCCCGTCGCGACGAGGCCCCCGATGACTCCCGACAGGAGGAGGCATCCGAGGAGATGGACTCGGTGCCCGAGACAAAGATCGTTGCGATAGAGCACGAACACGAGCCTCCCCCCGAGTCGACGGAACTCGATGCGCGTCCGGCGGAGTCTCCCCAGTTCGACGAATCGGGCTCGGACGACAAGCAGACCATTCCCATCTCCGACCCCCAATCGGCGACCGATACGCTCGATCACGGGGCGCTCGGTTCGAGCGACGGAGAGGAGATGTCCCTCCTCGACGAGCTCAATCCCTATGTCGTCGCTGCCGTCGGAACTGTCTTCGTCGTCGCCATCTCCGTGGTGGCGATGTTTTACATCATTGTAACGTCGATCTGAGCAGGCGTCCTCGCCGATGCCCCCTGTCGGTCGAGCCACTCATGACGTCTCGAGTGCTTGCCTCCAGACGCCCCCTCCAATCCGGCCGGCTTGCTGATCTCGTCACTCTCAGCGGACGTCGTCGCTCTCGACGGGCCGCCCAAAAAGCTCGAGGTCTACTTTCAGTCGAGGCGATCGCTGAGTCGATCGATGCGCTCGACGTCACCGGCATCGAGCTGGACGTCGATCGAGTGCATCGAATCCTCCAAACTCTCGAGTCGACTCGCTCCGGGAATCGGAAGCACGACGGGCGATTTTGAACGAATCCAGGCTAGCACGACCTGATGAGGCGAGACCCCCTCGCGTGATTCGGCGATCGTTCGGAGAGCATCGAACTCTTCGAGTCTCGAGACGCGATGGCTTCCGCCCAGTGGGCTCCACGGGAGAAACGTGAGATTTTCGCGCTCACAGTAATCCAACACCCCGTCGAATTCGGGGTCGCGACACCAGGGATTGAACTGATTTTGCACCGACACGACATCGACGACGTCTCGAGCACGCTCGATTTGTTCGACCGAGAAGTTCGAGACTCCCACGTGTCGGATCAGTCCGGCGTCAACTGCTTCGCGCGCCGGTTCGAGCGAGGCTTCAATGGAGTCATCGTCACCGGGCGCGTGGAGTTGCCAGAGATCGATGGGGTCGTCTCCTCCGAGGGCCTCGTGGCTCTCGCGGATCGTCTCGCGGAGTCGATCCGGATCGTTGTCGCTCTCCCACCGTCCCTCGGGGCGTACGAGTCCACCTTTGGTGGCGACCACGACGTCGTCGATATCGCGGTCGTAGGTGTCGAGCGCTTCGGCGATCAGCGCCTCGTTGTGGTGTTTGTCGGACTCATCGATGCAGTACGAATCCGCCGTGTCGATCAAAGTGACACCCAGATCCAGGGCGCGATGGACGACGTCGATGGCCTGCTCGCGAGGGGGACGTCCCTCCAGCGAGAGCGGCATGCCGCCGAGCCCCATCGCACTCACTTCGACTCCCGTACCATTGAGATCGCGTGTCTTCATCGTCGGTCCTTTCGGCTCGAAACGAGATGAAAAGGTTACCGAATCGGCGGTTTCAAACATACGGCATGTGGACAGACATCAACACGCCCTCTCAATATCGAGTACGACTTTGCCGATGGTCTCGTTGTTCGAGAGGAGGGCATGAGCACGCTCGGCCTTATCGATCGAAAGAGTCTCATAGATGATGGGCTCGAGTTCGCCGCTCTCGACATGCGGCCAGACGTCCCGCTGGATGCGCTCGGTGAGTGCGATCTTCTCGTCGAGCGATCGGTTCCTGAGGACCGACCCGATGATGCGAAGGCGCTGGGAGAGGACACAATCTAGGGCGAGCGTTCCCTCGGTGCCGCCGAGTAGACCGATGACGACAAGTCGTCCCTGAGAGGCGAGTACTTCGATGTTACGCTCCAGATAGTTGCCGCCCACCGGGTCGAGAACGATGTCGACACCCTCGTCGTCGGTCACCTCGGGAATGATTTCGGCGAAATCCTGTTCGTGACGATCGATGGTCGTCTCGACACCCAGGTCGCGCAAAAACGAGAGTTTGGAGCCGCTCGCCGTCGCGTAGACGGGCGACTCGAAGACGTGACACAGTTGGATGGCCGCCGTGCCCACGCCCGAGGCCCCGGCGTGAACGAGGACACGCTCGCCCGGCGTTTGATCGGTCTCGAGGAAGACGTTCAAATAGGCCGTGTAAAAGACCTCGGGAATCGCCGCCGCCTCGTGCATCGAGAGGCCATCGGGGACCGGAAGAAGCATGTCGGCGGGCACAGTCGTGTATTCGGCGTATCCTCCTCCGGCTAGAAGCGCGCAGACGCGGTCGCCGACGTGCCATGACGTGACGTCGTCGCCCGTCTCGGCGATGGTCCCGGCCATCTCGAGTCCGAGGATCGCGCTGGCGCCGTCGGGCGGTGGATACAATCCCCGGCGCTGGAGCAAATCGGCCCGGTTGACGGCCGTGGCCTGAACCTCCACGAGGACCTCGTCATCGGCACAGTCGGGGCGTTCGTGCGAGGCCCATTCGAGGCTTCGATCGTCGTCGAGTACGCGAATCGCTCGCATCGTCGAATCGCTCATCGTGATGCTCATCCTCCATGCGTGACTCGTGGCAAGATAGTCTCCGTCGATCGTCCCGCCCGACATCTACGTCGGGATGCCCTCTGTATAGTGGGCCTTTCTCGAGGATCGAAGGAGGTCGGCCATCGAGGGGATGGCGGATCGGAGTCGTGCTCGTCGCATGTCTGTTGGGACTCTCGATGGGATGCAACCGAGAACGTACGCCCTCCCATCCGGCTGCCGATCGAGCACGGGCGTTTCTGGAGGCCCTCCAGTACGAGGATGTCGAACGAGCCTACGATCATCACGTCAAAAGTACCGAGCACGGCGTCTACTGCCGATCGGAGTCGTTCCAGACGGTACTCGAACGGACCAGGCGTCGAAAGACCGAGACCGACTGCGAGGACGCCCGAACGCTGTCGCCCCGTCGTCGCGCCTCGCTCGAGGCCGACGCCGAACTGCTGGTTCAGATCCTTCGATTCACCTGCGAACATCCCGAGGGCGACTGCCGCGATTATGCCGAGCGTGTCTTCAAAAGCCAGTGGCCGAAGAGTCGGCTCTGGCGGCGTCTGGACGGCTTTGAACTGAAGCGAGTCGAGTCCCACGACGACGAAACCGCCGTGTACGTCGACGTCATCGAGCAGACTGGCGACGAGGATTCGATCTCGCATCGGTCTCTGACTCTCGAGCAATACGACGGTCGCTGGTACGTCACCGACCAGCCCCAACGAGCCGAACGCGATTCCGACCGTTAGCCCCCCGTCAC
>JAQCND010000465.1 GCA_028274765.1 Bradymonadaceae bacterium | reverse complement strand
GACCTGCTCGAACGGTCGGCGAGTCATCTCCCGTCGTCCCCCGCGCCCCTGTTCAACCTGGCCCGAGCCCATCAGAAGCGCGGGGATTCCGCGGCCTCGAAGCAGGCGTTCAGCCGAGCCGTCGGTCGCGACGTCGTGGCCGTGTCACGGGCTCGGACCCGTCGCTCTAAAAACCCGGCCAGTTTTCTGATGCTCGAGCCCCTGCCTCGCCACTATTTCTGGAACCGACATCGCCGACAGAGTGCCCCTCACTCCTCTCTGATCGAAGCGAGCTGGCAGCGTGCGGCTGGCCCTCATGTCCCTTTCGAGCGCGCCCCCCTCTTCGCGGGAGCGGGCGCACTGGTCCTGCTGCTGACCGGGCTCCTCCGAGGGTTTGGCTTCGCGAGTACGCCGTGTCCCCACTGCGGCATGGCCCGCGAGCCGGGCGACGACGACAGGACGCGCGGCGACCCGCGATGCTATCCGTGCTTCCGCACGTTTTTCGGGGGAGGTGATCTGCCGTACGATGCTCGTCGCCACTACGAGCAACTGCTCGAACGGCACGTCCAGTGGTTCGCCTATCTGCGCCGAGGATGCTCCCTGATCGCACCGGGGACCGGTCACGTCGTGGCCGGTTATGCGTTCACCGGATGGTGTCTGACGTTCGTCATGGTCCTGGGAGGGGTTCTGATATATGACCCCACCTGGAGCTGGCAGCCTCCGTACGCCCTGATGTACGAGGACTGGCTCGGTCTCTCGATCATCGGGTGGGTGCTTTGGGGAGGGGCGGCATGGATCGCTCTCCGGGCCGCGATCTGGGACCTCGAACCTCATGTCGACTCCTGAGCCCCGTGGTTTACCATGGACGACGACAGTCTCGAACTCGATCTCGACGAGAACCAGCACGACATCGATCCCGACGGCGAACGGGGTCCCGGGGCCAGTGCTTCCCAGCAGGAGGGCATCGACCCCGACGACGGCCAAGATCTGGCCTCTCACCCCGACCTTCAGCGCGGCAACACCACTCCGCCCCCCGGGGAGGCGAAGCGTGACGACGAGGGACGTCACCGCGCTTACCGAACGGGGTCGACGTTTCTCCACCACGCGATCACGGCCCTCTGTGTGGCGGGTGTACTCGTCTTGGGCGTCTATGGCTACCTCGCCGTCTCTTCGCCCGATACCTCGTCGACGACCTCCTCCCGCCGTGTCGAGAGGTCGTCGGCCGAGCTCCTCCGGCGTCACGCGGCTGCCTCGAGTCGACAGCGAGTGCACGAGGCCCTCGGCGTGTTCCACCTGATGGAACAGTCCTACCCCATCGAGCTCGAGATTCTCGTCGATCGAGGATTGTTGCCTCCCCCGGGTGTGTCCTATCCTTGGGGGGGCGGTGCAGTTGATTACCAGCGACAAGGCAGCACGTTTGCATTGGGTCAACCGCCGTTTCAGCCGTGATCGCATGGTTCGTCCCGGGTAACGAGCGCGACATCCGGGGCGTCGAGTTGTCCATCACCCCCGAAGACCTTGCAAGGTATTGTGACCGAAACGATTGCTTTCGAGGATTCCGACGTTACCCGTTACGTCTACGGTCAGCGAGATGCGCACCTGAAAGTCATCGAACGCGAGCTCGACGTCGAGCTCGGCGCTCGCGGCAGTGAAGTGCAGATTTCGGGGGCCGACCCGGATGTCGAACTCGCCGAGACCATACTCCAGCAGCTCTACGAGCTCGGCCGCGAGGGATATCCCCTCACCGAAACCGACGTCGAGCGAGCGATCCAGGTCTTGCGCACCGAATCGTCGGTCGATCTCACCGACATTTTCCTGGATACCGTCTTCGTCTCGGAACACAACGATGCGATTTCGCCACGAGGCGTCAACCAGAAGCAATACGTCGACGCCATGCGGAACAACGACATCACGTTTGGGATCGGCCCGGCCGGAACGGGCAAGACTTATCTGGCCGTAGCCATGGCGCTGTCGTACTATTTCAAGAACCGCATCAAGCGCATCATCCTCACTCGGCCCGCCGTCGAGGCCGGCGAAACACTCGGGTACCTCCCGGGCGATCTGGCCGAGAAAGTCAATCCCTATCTCCGCCCCCTCTACGATGCGCTCTACGACATGCTCGATTCCGATCAGACGGAGCGCATGCTCGAGGAGGATACCATCGAGGTCGCCCCCCTGGCATTCATGCGGGGACGCAC
>JAQCND010000460.1 GCA_028274765.1 Bradymonadaceae bacterium | reverse complement strand
GCGTCGTCGGATACGACGAGACCAAGAGCCGTTCGTGGAGGCGACGTCCCTCGTCTCGCAACACGACGTAGGGGAGACCGTCTTGCTCGGTGTGATACGATCGCAGCGTCTCGTGCTCCTCCGAGCTGACCCCGAGCACGTGGAGTTCGTCGCCGTACGTTTCGCCGAGTGTTCGCAGGGTCGGTCGGAGCTCGCGACACGGCGCACACCAGCTCGCCCAGAACTCGATCACCATGGGGTTTCCCCTCCAGGTCGACAGCTCCACCTCGTCGACGCCCTCGTCCTTCTCGGCGAGCCGCTCCAACGTCAGCTCGGGCAGCGACATACCGACCAGTTGAGAACGGATGAGCGTTCGCCGATCGGGCGGAGCACTCAGCGTGACCGAGACGGTTTGGGGGGCACCGTCGCGCCCGATTGTCAGCTCGAGTGATTCGCCGGGGGCATGGCGCTCGACGACGGACTGAAACTGCTCGTTCGTCGCCATCGCTTCGCCGCCGACCTCGAGGAGCCGGTCGCCGACGTCGAGATCGGCGCGAGCGGCCGGTGAGCCGTCGACTACGTGGTCGATGCGCAGTGCTTCGTCCGACGCGTCGTCATTCAACTGGAGTCCGACCCACGCCGACTCCTCCATCGTCGACGCGCGGGCCTCTGCTCCGAGCTCGCCGGGAGAGGACTGATTCAGATCGCGACTGCTTCCTGGAGCCCCGGAGGTACTGGTTTCGGGCATCGCTTCAATGCCTTGAGCGTCCGCCTCGTCGGCGAGCCCCACTCCCACGATCAGGACAACCCAGACGAGCCCCCCGAGCCATCGTGTCGATGCGCCTTTCCATTCCGCTTTGATGTCACCGTGGGACGGTCTATCGGTCATCGTCTGGTTCGGGCCTCGAGGTGTCGAGACACGCTTGTCGCGATTCTCAGTGTACGGTCGTCCGAGGCCGAGAACAAACCGGGTGTAACCCAGGTGCGTGGGATCTCAACGACGCGTGGTTGGGAGCGCCGACGGCCCCGCCGGCCGATCATCGAGTCGGTCGACCGCACACGTCGTGCCACAGCGTCTCCCACGGTATCCGAGCGGACCCGAACAAACCCGATCCGCTCCAAAGTGGTTCGTTCGGCTTGACCTCCCACGGGTCGTGGGTACTTTGCGAGCGTTTCGAAGGGAAACCTCGCGGAACGATCGCCGTATCCACTGACCCGCACGAGGTGTGTCATCATGCCCATTTATGAATATCGCTGCCAGTCGTGTGAACACGAATTCGAACGCTTTCAGCAGAGAAACGACGACGATCCCGATGCCTGTCCGGAATGTAACGGAGGTATCAAACGCCTGATTTCGGATACGTCGTTCCAGCTCAAGGGGTCGGGATGGTATGAAACGGACTACGCCCGCGACGGTGATTCGGAGGCTGATACGTCCGAGCCCGACGCGGGGGCTGAAGCGACCGATGACGACAAAGAGGACTCCAGTGCCGACGACTCGGCCGACACCTCGTCGACCACCGAGGTCGAGCGTGATCCTGAGGTCGCATGACCCCCCTTGTCACGGCACGACGAGTGTCTAGCTTCCGCCATGGAACGAAATGGAGGATTTCGGGCGCATGCCCCCGACATTCGTCCATATCTCCGATAGATAGACTTCCGATACAATCCCGCGCAATCCAGAACGACTCACTGAATTCTTCAAGCTTCAGAGAGGAGGCGCACAATGGGAAGAATGATTGGAATCGACCTCGGTACGACGAACTCGGTTGTCTCGATCATGGAGGGAGACGATCCCAAAGTGGTGACCAACCAGGAGGGTTCGCGCACGACGCCCTCGGTCGTCGCCTGGGATGAAGACGGCGAGACTCTCGTCGGGAAAGTCGCCCGCAACCAGGCGATCACGAATCCCGAGAACACGATCACGTCCGTCAAACGTTTCATGGGACGGAATCACGCGGATGCCGATCAGGAGCGCGAGCGCGTTCCGTACGAAGTCGTCGAAGCTGAAAACGGCGATGCTCACATCCACGTTCAGGGCCGCGACTACAGCCCGCCCGAAATTTCGTCCAAGATCCTGATGAAGCTCCGGGACGCGGCCGAAGACTATCTCGGCGAGGAGGTGACCGACGCGGTCATCACGGTGCCGGCGTATTTCGACGATGCCCAGCGCCAGGCCACCAAGGACGCCGGCCGTATCGCCGGGCTCAACGTCGAGCGTATCGTCAACGAGCCGACGGCGGCCGCGCTGGCCTACGGAATGGACAGCAAGAAAGACGAGATGCTGGCCGTCTACGACCTCGGGGGCGGCACGTTCGACATCTCCATCCTGGAGGTCGGCGAAAACGTCGTCGAAGTGGTCAGTACCGCCGGTGACACCCACCTCGGCGGCGACGACTTCGACGAGAAAATCATGGACTGGCTGATCGAGGAGTTCAAACAAGACACGGGGATCGACGTCTCCGATGACGAGATGGTGCTCCAGCGGCTCAAAGAGGCCGCCGAAGAGGCCAAAATCGAGCTGTCGAACGTCAAGGAGACCGAGATCAATCTCCCCTTCCTGACGGCCGACGGCGGCGGCCCCAAGCACCTCAACACGACCCTCACCCGGGCGAAGTTCGAAGGCATGGTCGAAGAGGTCGTCGAAGAGACGCTCGGTCCCTGCGAGCGTGCTCTCGAGGATGCCGAGATGAACTCCACCGACATCGACGAGGTCATCCTCGTCGGGGGCTCGAAGCGCGCGCCTCTCGTCCAGGAGAAGGTCACCGACTTCTTCGGCCAGGAGCCTCACAAGGGTGTCAACCCGGACGAGGTCGTCGCCCGCGGTGCAGCCGTGCAGGCCGGGGTCCTGAGCGGAGACGTCGAGGACGTGCTCCTGCTCGACGTGACGCCCCTGACGCTCGGGATCGAGACGCTCGGCGGCAAAATGACCGAGCTCATTCCCCGCAACACCACGATCCCGACCAAGAAGAGCGAGATCTTCAGTACGGCGAGCGACAATCAAACGTCGGTGACCGTGCACGTCTTGCAGGGCGAGCGCGCGATGGCCGAAGACAACAAGACCATCGGCAAATTCAACCTGGAGGGCATCCCACCGGCGCCGCGCGGTGTGCCTCAGATCGAAGTCACCTTCGATCTCGATGCCAACGGTATCCTGAACGTCTCTGCCGAGGATCAGGCCACCGGCGAGAAGCAGGAGATCCGAATCGAGGCCGATTCCGGGCTCGACGAAGACGAAATCGAAGATCTCGTCGACGAAGCCGAAGAGCACCGCGAAGAAGACGAAAAAAAGAAGAAGCGCGTCGAGAAGCGCAACGAGGCGGACGCTGCCGTCCATTCCGCCGAACGCTTCATCGAGGAGCACGGTGAGAACCTCTCCGACGACGACCGCTCCAAGATCAACGAGAAAGTCGAGGCACTCGAGGAGGCGGTCGAAGAGCTCAACTACGACGCAATGGATGACCTCCGCGAGGAGCTCGAGGAGACGCTCCACGAGATCACCCAGGAAATGTACGGCGACGCAGCCGGTGCAGCTGGCCCCGGTGCGGCTGGTCCCGGCGCTGCGGGCGGTCCCGGTGCGGCTGGCCCCGGCGCAGCTGGCCCCGGTGCGGCTGGTCCCGGCGCTGCGGGTGGTCCCGGCGCCGCCGGTCCCACGCCCGGTGCAGACGACGGCGACGATTCGGACGACG
>JAQCND010000451.1 GCA_028274765.1 Bradymonadaceae bacterium | reverse complement strand
CTGGTTCGGGGAGAAGCCGACCATGGAGCCTTCGAGATGTCGCTCGACCTTCCGCCGGGCTGTCATCGCTATTATTTTCACGTCACGGATGGACGTGGGAACCACCACACCTATCCCGGACGGGGGAGTCTCGGCGTATCGGGCGACGACGAGTCGTGTTCGCTGTACCGGTCCAACCGCCCGGCCGATACGTGTTCACCGACCGGGCAGCCCTGCGAGACGGGTGATACACGGACGTGTTACACGGGACCTTACGAGACTGAAGGCGTCGGTATCTGCGAGGTCGGCAGCGAGCGATGCATTGGAGGAGAGTGGCAGGGAACGTGCCGATTGCAGACGCGTCCCCGGTCTCGAGATCGCTGTGGCAACGACCGGGATGACGACTGCGACGGGTCGGTTGACGAGAAATGCCGAAATCGCAATGATGCCGATGCGTCGTCGACCGGGGCGGATGCGAGTCGAGCCGGAGGTGATACCGGGCGTCTCATGGAGCTGGATGACCACTCGGGAACCAGCGGATGTACCCAGTCCCATCGAGGTTCCCCTCTCTCCGGAGGTGGCCTGGTTCTTTCGGTCGTGTTCGCGCTGGCGCGGGGAGTTCGACAGCTCTCACGGGCCTGATGCACGGAGGATCCGGGATTGCATCCCGCCGACAGGGGTGACATGGTTGCGCCCGTCGTGTCATTCGATTCGCCCAATACGAGAAATGGATACGCTCGACATTCGGTGGCGATCTCGACGAGGGCGAGCCGATCGCTCAAATTCTGGTGATTGTACGCTACGGATCTGAATCATGAGGATGAACACGATGATCTCGGGACGGAGCCTGTGCTCCGTCGTCATTGCGCTTCTCGTCGGGGTTGCAGTCGGATGCAACACCTCCGAACCCGGCGAGTCATCTCGCGCCGACGACTCGAATACGGAGACAGCTCGCCAGCAACTCGGCGAATCGAGTCGTGCGTACCTATTCGACGGTACCGGCTCGGAGGCGATGCCCTCTTATCAGGAGCGAGCCCTTTTGCATTTGGCCAATCGCTTCCGGATGGATCCGGCGAAGTTCGGCATCACGCCCCCGATGAGCAATCGCCCCTATCCCCCCCAGCCTCCCTTCATGTACGATTTCGGCCTGTCCGAGGCCAGTCGATGGCAGTCGAAACACTACCTCGACAAAAACTGCGGGGGAAGCGACTCGATCGGTTGTCCCCAGGGGCAGATGGCTCAGCCCGCCGCCTTCAACTCCTGCTGCGATCTCGAGATCAACAATGGCCAGGCTCAGTGTACGGGGGGCAAAGTCAAGTGTGATGCCGACGAAGCGACCTCCGAGGAGGAGCGCTGGAATCTCCTCGTCCGGGGGGAAGCAACGGCCAACAGCGAGCGGGGTATCGGTCAAGAACTCGAGGCCGCCCGGGCGGGGAACAATCCCGGGCTGGCCGCGGAGTTTCTGGTTCAGCCCGCCGCCCAACTCTTCATGGGCGCGCGCCCCAATGCGCTCGGCATCGGACAGGTCCGCGATCGCCTCAAACCCTCAGAGTGTGAGGCGTGCTCGAAAGGGACGTGTACCAATCCCGCCAACGGAAACACCATCTGCGACGAAGAAAACAACCCCACCTGTTCGGGGCTCTGCCAGGGGCCGGAGTGCGACGGTCAGTGCATGACCGTCAACGAGGAAACTGGCGACAAGGAGCCACTTCAGTGCAATCTCCCCGGATCGGACTGCAAGCGCGAAAACTATCCGGTCGGTTATTACGTCAACATTCTCCAGGGCCGAACCGAGGCCCCTCGCCCGGTCCTTCTGGACGGTATCCACCTCAAGCTCGGGTACGTCAATCAGATGAATCCCTTCGGCGCCACGCCTCCCGGCGAACTTCCCGAGGATCCTCCCTTCGGACGGACGCCTCCCAAGGAGATGGCATTCGCCACCCATTATTACGCGCCCTCGGGGCCGGCACAGAGCGCCAATCTCGTGCTCGACGGGTCGTGTCAGCCGCTGGACGCCGTCGACAAGAACCCGAACTCGCCCGTCCCGAGCGACGCCGGCGCATCGCCCATGGCAGATGCCGGAGATACCGGAGGAGGACAGTCTCGATACATTGGACTTCGCTACGAGACCGAAACGTCGATTTCACCGGGATGTCACCGGTACGTCTTCTCGGTTCAGGATGCCGACGGATTCGTTCACACGTACCCGAGTCACGGCTCGCTCGGCGTCCGCGTCCAGCGTATCGAAAAGAGCAGCGACGGGCAGACGACCGTCTACCACATGCCGGCACCGCCCAACGACTCGTGTCCCATCTGGAGTCCCGATCGTCCCGACACGTCGTGCCTTCCAGACGCCACCGAGTGCGCGCCGGGCCAGACGCGGACGTGTTACACGGGCCGAGACCTGACACGAGGCCAGGGCATCTGCAAGACGGGGACCGAAACCTGCGAGGACGGTCGATGGAGCGGCGTCTGTAAGAATCAGGTGCTCCCCGAACCCGAAGAGATCTGCGGCGACGGCAAGGACAACAACTGCAACGGGCGCGTCGACGAGCAGTGTGAATCCTCGGGAGGAGGCACCGATGCCGGGAACTCCCCCGACGATGCCACGAGCTCGACGGACGCCACCCCCGGCGATGGCAGCGGGGATGCCGCGGGGCCCTCCGACACGCGCGGGGCGATGAGTGACTCGGATCCCGGAACGCCGGCCGAACCGGGACAGGACGCTTCGGGGACTCCGGGGGCAAACGGTCCCGACACGGGGACGACGAGCCC
The DNA here is from genome assembly GCA_028274765.1 of Bradymonadaceae bacterium. Classification (GTDB taxonomy): domain Bacteria; phylum Myxococcota_A; class Bradymonadia; order Bradymonadales; family Bradymonadaceae; genus CAJXPB01. The sequence continues at coordinate 14,807 of JAQCND010000451.1, read as the reverse complement.
CGTTCCCGGTAGCGGTGACGATACCGACGATGACGACGATAGCGCTGGATGTGCTTGTTCGGGAGCGGATGGAGGCCCCGTTGGATGGCCTTCGGCACTCGTCTTTCTGTGCGTGTTTGGACTGGCGCGGCTCCGTCGTCGATTCGATCGATGACACTTCGCCCGAACTCGCCGGTACCCTCCAAGAGAGGGCCATCGCATCAGGATGGAATCATCGCGGATATGAGTCGGCTCCCAGCTGGCCTGGAAGGGTGAAGCCCCTCGTGGTCGAGGGGCTCTATCCGGCGCAGCGCACCGAGACATCGAGAGGGTTGGCGAGCTCGAACGCCGAACTGAACTCGAATGCGATCGCCCTCCCCTCCAGGGTCGAGTTGACACGAGCCTCGACCTGTCTCAGATTGAACGCGTACCTTTGCGATTGACTTCGCCGAACGCTTCTCGACCTGTCGAGTCTCACCGATGAAAGCGTGTCCTCCATTTGGTGTGTCTCGAGAGGTGGGGCTTATCGACGGGCCATGGAGGGATTTGCTCTAGCAGAAAAATCCACCGAGAGCGGCTCGAGAGGTCGACCCCTGTAGATGGGCTTTCGATGATGACGATGACTGATAGTTCGGAGTCGAAACGGCGGGGCGTCCGCGTAGCCGTCTCCGATGTCTCCGATACGTTTGAAGCCGTGGGGCATGTGCTCGATGAGCTCCGGGCGGAATCGGCAGCGCTGACCCTGGTGTTTTTCAATCCCAACCACGACGCATCGGTCGTCCGTCGCCAGCTCGATCAACGGGCCGGAGCCCGGGCGGTCGCCGGCACGACCGCCGGCGAAATTTCGGAGCTTGGCTGGACCCACGGGGCCATCGTCGGCATCAGTCTCTCCGGCTCGCACGTGCGAGCCACTATCGATGTCATTCCCAATCTCGATGAACTCTCACTCGTTCCGCTCGTTCACCTGCCGGAGCAACTCGCCGAGCGCATCGGCCGCGATCAGCACGATCTCGATCCAAACCGTCACATCTGGCTCCTTCTTCCCGATGGACTCTCCGGCTCCGAAGACCTCTTGACGCCGTTTTTCATGCAGTCGGCCCCGGAGACGAACCTCGTCGGAGGATCGCTCGCCGACGGCACGAACTATCGAAACGCTCGTCTCGTACATCACGGTCGCATCTACAGCGATGCGGCGGCCGTCGTGTTGCTGGAATTCAATCGACCGTTCGAACTCATCCACGACAACCACATGGAGTTCACGGATCGGTGGCTCGAAGTCACGCGTGTCTCACAGGGCGGTCGCGTCATCGAACGAATGGACGGACGACCCGCGCTCGAGGCATATGCCGACGTCCTCGAACGTCCCGTCGACGCCATCGCCCCCTCTGTGCTCGCCAACCATCCGCTTGGATTTCGGTTCCGGGGCCGTCCCTTCGTCTGTTCGTTTATTCGCCGTCACAACGATGGATTCCTGATGGCCAATTCAGTGCACGAGGGCGCGCGCCTGAACCTCCTCGAGCCCGGTGATCTGCTCAATCATACCCGGAACCTCATCCGAGACGCCGCCGATCGCATGCAATACGAACACGATACATCTCCCCAGGGGATGCTTGCGTTTCACTGTCTCGGTCGATATCTACAGGCCAAGAGCATGGGACGACTCTCGGCCCTCGCCAAGGCACTTACGCCATACCCCGTTGCGGGGTTCAACACCTACGGCGAGCAGTACCGTTCGATGCACACCAACCACTCGCTGACGGGCCTGCTGTTTAGCTAGATCGTCGGATGAAAGCCCATCGAAAGAGAGCCAACTGACAGTCATTGCGACGAGCCTTCGAGGAATCCATGACCAACATCAGCGTCGAAGATACCATCCATTACGATCGCGAAACCGTCTTTGCGACCTTTCGCGACAACTTGACCGACCTGCTCGACTACCTCCCCGACATCGAGGACATCGAGGTCGAGAGTCGCGAGCGCGTCGACGACGACACGCTCGAGATTGTCAACCTCTGGAAGGCCTCCGAACGCGAGGTTCCGAGCCTCGCCAAGAAGTTTATCAAACCCGAGATGCTCCAGTGGCACGACCACGCCACGTGGCACGAGGACGACTGGACATGTGACTGGCGCATGGAGGTCGGATTCCTCGAGGAGGCCATCGAGTGCCACGGGACCAACCGGTACGTCGAGGTCGGTGACGACGAGATGCGCATCGAGATCGAGGGAACTCTCGACGTCGATGCCAGCGAGATCCCGGGCGTCCCCGGACTCGTCGCCGGCAAGGTCAGCGATACGGTCGAGAGTTTCGTGCTCAAGGTCATCGAGCCCAATCTCACCGACGTCAATCGCGGGCTCGAACGCTATCTCGACGATCAGTGAAACCGGCCGCTCGCATTCAATCCAGCCCGAAAATGGCCCGGTAGCCGTCGAAGACGTCTTCATACTGGAGTTCGACGTTTAGCTCCTCGAGGAGACGTTCGTTGGAGATGCGATACGTGTTGCTCCAGCGGGCGACGGCGCTCGGGCCGCGCTGTTCAGCGTAGGCTTCGAGCGAGATCTCGTCCGGGGAGTCGACGTCGAAGTGGTCGATGAGCCATTCGACGACCTCTCCCACGGTTCGAGGCGCGCCATCGGAGACGTTGTAGGCTCGGACGCCGCTCGGGCCCTGCTCGATCATTGCCATCAACGACGTGACGATGTCGTCGACGTGGACGCGATTGGTGGGCTTGTCGGGTTCGACGAGCTTGTATCGACCCGACCGCATGTAATCGAGCAATGTTCGCCCCGGTCCGTAGATGCCGACCAGACGCGCGATGTTGACGTCGATCTCCGAGTTCGGCGACTCTCCGACCTCGAGAAGGTACTCTTCGATGTCCCGACGCATCTTGCCGGCGGGGGCATCGGCGCGCCGCTCGCTCGTCTCGTCGACCCGGGCGCCGTCGTGGTCACCGTAGACCGACGTCGACGACAGATAGATGAAGCGGTCGGCGCCGGCGTCTTCACTGACTTCGAATGCTCGCTCGACCGGTCGGACGTGGCGAGAGGTTGCGTTTGGCTCGGATTCGTACGTCCGGAAGAGCGTCGGCACACTATAGACGACGGCCGTATCGTCGTCGATCGCGGAGGTGAGCGGAGTGTCGTTCCGGTCGTCGACTTCCCAGTGGACGCCATCGGCGCCGACGTCGTCGAGCGCGTCGAGCGTATCCTCCGAGCGTGTCGTGCCCACCACTTCGTATCCCGCCTCGGTCGCAGCCTCCGCCAGACGAAGGCCCGTGTAGCCGGCTCCCACGATGACGATGCGCGTACTCATAGTCGAACTCCGCAGCATAGAGATGGAAACGTAACGTGTACTCGCCGATGTCGTAGACGACTCTCGAAAGGATCGCAACGTCGAGGACACATCACTCGCGAGCGCTGCATGCAAACGGGCGTCGATGTGGCCCTCCGAGCTCGGGCCATCGGACCGATGACCGAGCGACGTCGATGGTTTGCGCGCCCTCCCTTGAGTCGAGTGCTCGAGGCGTTTCCGAGCCTCGATTGCGTCCGCGACGGTCCGCTGGACGAGGATTCGATCACGTCGATTCTCGAGGCTCACGACGTTCCACAGGTCGTCAATGCACACGACGGTTTGCCCGGTTTGTCGGCGTCTTCGTCGAACTGATTTCCTCGTCGGCCTGAAGAGCCGATATTTCACCGCTCGTGTTCGAGGTCGGAGGAGACGAGGCGATTCCCATTGTTGTCGGGATCGAAGGGGCGATACGTCTCGATAGCGGGAAAATAGAAGTTGAATACCGCGCCTTCTCCCGGCGTGCTCTCGACCTCCAACGCCCCCTGATGGGCGCGAACGATGCCGAGCGTCGCCGAGAGCCCGAGTCCACGACCGGTCGTCTTGGTCGTATAGAAGGGATCGAAGAGATGCTCCATCGCTTCGTCTCCCATTCCCGGCCCGTCGTCGGCGATACGGAGGTAGACGTACGTGCCCGGCTCGAGATCATCGTCCAGATAGGTTCCGGCCAGTTCAATACGTTCGCATTCGCACCGTCCCGTCTCGATGCAAATCGTTCCCTTCTCGTCGCCGATAGCTTCAGAGGCATTCTGCACGACGTTCATCAAAATCTGCTGGATCTGGGTCGTATCGAGCTGCGCATGCGGTAGATTCTCGTCGAGTGCATATTCGAGCTCGACATGCTCCGAGACGGCTGTCTCGAGGAGATGGTCCGTATTGGAGACGATGCTGGAGAGCTCGGATTCGTTGACCTCGAACTGGCCTTCCCCGGCGTAGGCCAGAAGCTGATCGCACAGTTCTGCGCCCCGGTGAGAGGCATCGGCGATCGCCTCGACCCACTCTCGTGCCGAATGCTCGTCGGCGAGTTCGGATTCGAGTAGCCCGGTGTTGGCGAGGATCGTCATCAACAGATTGTTGAAATCGTGCGCAATCCCGCCGGCGAGGATACCGACGCTCTCGAGCTTCTGAGCCTGTTCGAACTGTTGTTTGAACTGCTTGCGTTCCTCACGTGCTCGCTTCAGATCCGTGACGTCGCGAGCGGTTGCGTAGGTGAGCTGGCCCGACTGATAGGTACTCGAACGCCACTCCAGCCAAATGATCGAGCCATCCTTGCAGATGTATCGGTTGGTGAACTGACGTATGTTGCGTTCGGCCTCGTGGATGGATTCGAGGACCTCGAGCGTCTTGTCGCGATCGTCGGGGTGAACAAACTCGAGAATCGGGCGCGAGGTGAGTTCCTCGGCCGTGTATCCGAGCGTCCGCTCGAACTGGGGATTGACGCGGAGAAAATAGCCCTCTTCGGTATCGGCAATGCAGAAGAAATCGAGCGAGAGTTCGAAGAAGCGCTTGGCCTCCTCACCCGAAATGTTGAATGCCTCGTGAGAGGGATCTTGAACAGCGGCCGATAATCCACTCACGGTCGACTCGTTTTGGTCGTCCATATCGGGGTTCATGATTGGCTTCCCTCCAGGTGTCAGTACGGGGCCGAGCGTTCGGCACGCAAAGTTCCAGTGGAATGTGTTGGTGCATCTTCCGTCGAGAGTATCACATTAGAAAACGATCATGCGAACAGTTCATTTCACCGTGGCAACTACTCCGGAGCATACGGGAGTCGAGCCCCCGAGCCCAGTGTTCGATGCACGAAAGAGGTCGATCGTCCCAGTGGTCAGGAGACGTATGCACGTCGGGAGCGATCGAGTGAAGACTCTCGAGCCGTTGGCGACGTCGAGCCCATTGTGCCGAGCAGATACGCTCAGCGATGGAGCGTGCCCAGCTCGCCGCGCCGCCCATCCCAGAGGGTCTCGTAGCGTTCACGGAGGGCCTCGTCGTCTTCGACGTGTTCGAGGGCATCGGCGATCAGGGATTCGACCTCGTTGCGATCGATCTTGACGGGTTCGTCGGGGATGAACATGGCATCGTGCCCCTCGGCATGGACGAGGGTTCGGACGGCCATCCAGAGAGGGAGCAGACAGAAGAGCTGGATCTGGCGATGCTTCGGAGGAATCGCAAGCGTGTAGTCGAGTGCCCCGTCGAGGTGGTCGGCGGCGCCTTCGAAGATGGGTCGGACGACTTCGTGGGCCCGCTCCCGATGATCGGGGTCGTGAAGCTCGCTCGGTTCGAGGCCCTGGCGAGCCATCAGCGAGCGCGGGATGAAGGACCAGCCGCGTGCAAAATCGTCCGTTTGATCTTTGAGCACGTTGACCATCTGGAGTCCGACTCCAAACGACTCTGCACGAGCGCGCATCTCGAGGGCGCGCTCCTCGTCGAGCTCTTCGATGTGATGGTCAAAGAGTTCGGTCAGCAGGTGGCCAACCGTGCCCGCGACGTAGTAACAGTATCGCTCCAGATCGGCGAGGTTGTCGAGTACGGTGAGTCCGTCGGCATCGGTCGGTCGGTGGCCGTAGAGTCGCATGCCTCGAGTCATCTCTCCGACCCAGCGGGTACAGATCGCGAGGATGTCGTCGGGGAATTGCTCGAAGACGCTCAAGACGCGATCGAGGTTCTCCGCGAGCTGGAACTCTGGCCCGTCACCGGGGATCTCGGCGAAGCGGTTGGTGAAGTTAGCCGGATCGGCCCCTTGCTCGAGTACTCTCAAGAAAGCCTTGTAGAGCTCGTCGCGTCGTTCGGTCGACAGATCACCGTGATCCTCGACGGTATCGGCGATGCGACAGAGCAGATATCCGCAGGTTGTAGCTACTCGAAGCGTGTCGGGTAAAAGCTCGATGGGGCGCGAGAACGTACGAGAGACTTCGAGTAGTCGCTCCCAGCAAAACTGCCAGTCGGGGTGGTCGTCGAGTGAGAGCTGAGGAGAATCGGGAACGTTGGTACTCATACGCATGTCCCAATGTCGAAGTTTTTCCGTGAGAACACTCCACGACATTGATAAAACATCACAAGGAACCGTGCAAACGGGGGCATGCAGTTCCGGAGGGTGATCGCATGTGAATATCTCTTTCCTCGCGGTCGACTCGATCTCCCCACTTCGAGGGGGCGCTCGTCGACATACCGAGGGAGTAAGGCGACCTGACGATGCTCAAACCCTTATTATACCTCCAATGCGATCGCCCCGGGACGTATGGAGGAATCAAATGGCATGAAGCGGACCTCATCTCAGTCGGCGAGAGAGCATATCGGGCGGTCGCGCGTCTCTCGTCCGTCTCGTGTTGATACCTGACGTGCAATCGTCTCCAGCGTGATCAGCTCGAATATTTACTCCCGCTCACTCGTTTACAGACGTGGAGCGAGATGGGGCAAAAGGGATGAACACGACACGAGCCCACACGGGCATCGACCGACGTCCCGTTCGTTCTGCTCGCCGACGGTTTTCTCCGCGGAGAGACGTGGGGGAGCGATGATGGAGGAGATTTGCAACACGACGGAGGATGGAGCCATGTCTCAGAGCCCTCACTCAAACGATTCCCAAGAGGAACTCGATCAGTTGCGCCAGAAACATCGATCGCTCTTTGCGATCGGCGGCCTCCTGCTCTTCGCCGTGCTCGGCATCGGGGCGTATCTCGTCATGGGATTCCTCGGGCTCGTCTCGGTTCCCCAGTGGCTCGTGATCGCCTGGTGTCTGGCGTTGGTGGGCAACGTCGCCGTCCTGCTCCATCCCCGAGCGCAGCGTCTCGGTGAACTGAGTGCTCAACAAGAGGATCGTTAACCCATCTTCGGCTCTTCGTCGTCGACGACTTCCAGAAAATCGAGCCCCTCCAGACTTCCCTTGCCCTCCCGAATCAGGGTGGGACGTTCGCCTGAAAGATCGATGACTGTCGACGGTCCAGGATCGACGTATCCCCCATCGACGACGAGCTCCACGACGTGCCCGTAGAGGTCTTCGATCGTCCAGGGATCGGCAATCTGCTCGTCGTCACGGGTCGTGGCGCTGGTGGTGATGATGGGACGCCCGAGCCGATCGAGCATGCGTTGGAGGACGTCGTGATCCGGCACTCGAATACCGATCGTCTCTCGTTGCTTGCGCATCACGGTCGGCACGTCCTTGGTCGCCTGCAATATGAAGGTATAGGGGCCCGGAAGGAGTCGGCGGAGGAGCCGATGGGATTCGTCGTCGACGAAGGCGTACTGGGCAACCTGGCTCAGTCCTTCACAGAGGAGGGATAGCGGCGTATGTTCGGGCGCCTCCTTGAAGTTCGAGACGAGACGCCGCAGCTCGACGATGGCATCGTGGTGGTCGCTGTCACACCCGAGTCCGTAGATGGTGTCGGTCGGGTAAGCGGCGAGGCCTCCCGATTGGAGATGATCGACGATGCGATCGATGCGTCTCGGTTGGGGGTAGTCGGTATCAAGTTGAACAATCATGAATATCTCGCATACGGAGAGAGTGAATCGTTCGTGTCCATGGCACGTTCCCATCGTATTGGACCGTCGATTGTGGGGCTGGCGAGTTGGGTTTCAAGAGTGATCCCCTGGTCGGAGACGCTGACTCTGTACGATTTTTATGGTCCATTTGATATACACGAACGTGTTCTCGCCTCTCGTCTCTCCGAATCGAAAAGGGACACGAATGAAGCGTTCGTCATGCATATGGTTCCGCTCCCTCTGGATCGGGCTCGTCGGTCTATTGTTCGTCCACGTCGCCTGCAATCCCGCCGCCCAGCGTGGAACGAGCCCCACGGTTCGAGAGGACACTTCGACCGAGTCTCCCTCTGATGCCGGGGAGCGGCCGCCGACCGATGCCATGGAGTCTCCCGATGTCGATCGGGACGGCGGCATGGCGCCCGAGCTGGAGTGTACGGGTGACGACGACTGCGATCGCGGCCTATGCGAGGAGGGTGAGTGCGTCGCGCCCACCTGTGAAGACGGTGTTCAGAACGGCTCGGAGACCGATACCGACTGTGGTGGTCCCGACTGTGAGGCCTGTGAGACCGGAGCGAATTGTCAGCAGCCCGACGACTGTCAGAGTGGCGTCTGTCGGGGGGGAACGTGTCGATCCCCGACCTGTGATGACGAGGTGACCAACGGTTCGGAGACCGATACCGATTGCGGGGGCCCCGACTGTGACCCCTGTGAGGCGGACTCGTCCTGCCAGGAAGATGGAGATTGTCTCACGGGCGTCTGTGGTGACGATGGAACCTGTCAGGCCCCGAGCTGCGATGACGGAGTCATCAATGGCGATGAAACCGATACCGATTGTGGCGGGCCCAACTGTGAGCCGTGCGCAGACGAGGCCACCTGTGAGCGCGACCGCGACTGTGTCAGCGGCGTCTGCCAGCGCAATCAGTGCGTCCCGCCGAGCTGTGGCGATCGGGTACAGAACGGCGAGGAGACCGACACCGACTGCGGGGGGCCCGACTGTGGCGGATGCGGGGCGGGTCGTGCCTGCTCGGAGGACGGCGACTGTCAGAGCGGCGTATGCGAAGGCGGCATATGCCAGGCTCCCACCTGTGAGGACGGCGTGCAGAACGAGCGCGAGACCGGGACCGACTGCGGCGGGCTCGACTGTGAACCGTGCGATGCCGGGGCGTCGTGCCGCGACGACGGCGATTGTGCCAGCTCCATCTGCGAGAAGACGCAGCAGGGTCAGGCCGGGACGTGTCGAGAGGCGTCGTGTTCCGACGGAGTCAAGAATGGGGACGAGACGGCCGTCGACTGTGGCGGCTCCCAGTGTGATCCATGTTCGACGGGCGAGGTCTGTCAGTCGGCGTCGGATTGCGCCAGCGGCGTCTGCAAGGGAGGAGCCTGTGCGGCGTCGACCTGTTCGGACGGCGTCAAAAATGGCCAGGAGACCGACACTGACTGCGGGGGGGCCGCGTGTTCGGCGTGTACGAGCGGTCAGACGTGCAACCGCGACGAGGACTGTCGGAGCCGGCTCTGCGATCAGGGCACGTGCCAGGCGCCGAGTTGTTCGGACGGTGTCACCAATCAGGAGGAGGCGGACGTCGACTGCGGTGGTTCGAGCTGTCAACCCTGCGATGTCGGAAGCAACTGTACCTCTGGCAACGACTGTAGCTCGGGCGTCTGTCAGAGCGAGAGTTGTGTGCAGCCGACCTGCGGCGATCGGGTCCAAAACGGTCAAGAGACGGATGTCGATTGCGGCGGCCCGAACTGCAATCCGTGCCCCAAAAATGCCAACTGTCGCAAGAATCGCGATTGCCGCAGTCGAGTGTGCGAGCAGGGAGCCTGTACGGCGCCGAGTTGCTCGGACGGCGTGCAAAACGGCCAAGAGAGCGACGTTGACTGCGGCGGCCCGCAGTGTTCGGGATGCGCGACGGGTCAACAGTGTCAGTCGGCCAGCGACTGCCAGAGCGGTGTCTGCAACGGGGGGACGTGTGACGCTCCCGACTGTACGGATCGCGTCCAGAACGGCCAGGAGACCGATGTCGACTGCGGGGGGGCTCAGTGCAGTGGTTGTTCCGTGGGCGCGAATTGCAACGAGGACGCCGACTGTGCCTCCGACGTCTGTGCCGGCGGTTCGTGTGCCATCTGTGACAACGGTGAGGCGCGCTCGACCTCCCAAGCCTGTGGATACAAAGATCGCGGCGAGGTTCGGCAGGTGTGCACAAACTACAAGTGGACGCGCGATTCGTGTCAGAACGTCTGGTTTGCCAGCTGCCGAGAGATTCTCGACGCCCGCCCCAACGCCTCGAGCGGCACGTACCGCATCGATCCCGACGGTCCCGCCGGGAGCCTGTCGCCGCGCCAGGTCCAATGCGACATGCAGACCGACGGCGGAGGATGGACGCGACTCGTCCGGTGGAATCGCGAGAACGACGGAGAGACCAAGTCGGATCTCCGCAACCGTATGATCGAGGTCTTCAACAACCTGGGTATCTTCGAGAACCGAAGTGAACGCATCCACTGGGAGGATGCCAACAACCAGTCGCCGCCCGCCGACGTGCTCGCCTACAAGAAGCTCGTCGAAGTGCCGAACGGAGGCGACGTCCGGCTCTCGCTCCGGTACCGCGGCATCAGCATGGAGGACTCCGGGACGTATTTCTACGTCCACACCCAGTCGGGGACCGATCGCAATCTGATCTGCGCCGAGGATCTCCCGAGCTGGCGGAGTGGGGGCGACGACGGGACCAAGTACAATCCCAAAGAACGGAGCTTCGAGCCCCGCTACCAGTGTCCCAACGACAACGCCACCGGAAGCTACCGATGGGATCGCACCATCCAAAAGAACGTCTCGAGCACCATCGACTCGTTCCGGTTCCGGTCGTTCCACAGCGACGACGGCGGCGGAGACTACTCGGATCTGTTTCGCTTCGAAGTCTGGGTTCGGTGACGCCCGATGCCCGTCAGAGGGCCATGGAGGTACAACTCAACCAATGGGGGGAATGGAGCGGCGTCGTCTCGGTCGTCGCCTCGCTGTCGGCGTTCTTCTTCTCCGCGAGCTATCTCTGGGTGGCCCCGCGAGGGGGGCGGGGGGGGGGGGGGGTGCGGAGGCTGGTGACGAGGGTCTTTGGGGCGGGGGGGGCCATCGTCTCGATGGGGGGCGGGGCGTATGCACTCTTCGTTCGACGCGCGGCGGACGGACGACGCATCGCGATCGGCGTCGCCATAAGTCTCCTGGCCACGGGGAGTATCCTCGTGGTCGTGATCTCAATTGTCTCCGCAATCGTGTCGTGACGAAGCCCCGTTCGACTCGTGCGATTCATCCGACGGAGAGGAGCATTCGAATCCGACTCCCGGAGGGCGCCCGTATGAGAGCCCGATGCAACGTATGACCTCGCCAGGGGGCTCGATTGTTGAGGGGGCATCGCTGCATAGCTCGTCCTCGATCGCGAATGCTCGACTTTTCCAGGCCGGCGCTCCGGGAGTCGTCGGCGAGACGATACTTGCGCCTACCCTCTAGAGCGCCTTGATATGTCTGTGAAATGAGTGGCTTGCTGGCCCGTCGACGAGCGCCCCTCGAAGTGGGAGGAGCGACTCGAACGCGAGGAGAGAGGCGTTCACATGCGAGCGCCCTCCCGACTCCCGGCTCGTCCCTGGACGGAGGCGCACGCGAGTGTCACAATGATGGCGTCTTTCCCCCGAACGGAACCTTTTTCGGGGGCTTCGTCCTGTGCGGCGCACCATGGAGCCGTAGTCAACCGCTTCGAGAGTCCCGCTCGGCGATGTCTGCTTCTTCCTCCCCGACAGTCCGCACCCTTTGGGTCGCGGGGATGATCGCGTGTCTGGTCTGGGCCAGCGCAAGCTGCGCGACGTCCCCGGCGGCCTCGGCCTCCTCGGAATCCACTCCCTCGCCTCCCGATGCCCCTCCGCCGGGCACCGAGGCGTGGGAGGGAGATGCCCTGGCTTTACCCGAAGCCTCGCCACTCGTGGGGATCGTTCGACTCGATCAACTCCTGTCCCATGCCCGATCGCTTCGAGGCTGGGTGGCCGCCGAACCCGCCATGTTTGGCGACGACGGCGAGGCGTTCGTTCGACGATTTCGAGGGTTCTGGGGCTCGATGCAGTCGCGACTGGGCTTCGACCTCCTCTCGGAACAGATGCCCTCCCAGCTCGGTGTCGATGCCTCGCGCCCGGTGTACATGGGGGTTTACCCAGCCGCGGCCGGGGGAGGCACCTCGTTTGTCGATACGGTGCAAACCACGCTCCGGGATCAGCTCGAACTCGAGTCCGATCGCGACCTACTCGAGGCTCTGCGCGCCTCGAGTGACGACGAGACGATTCCCGAGGGACTGAACGCCGAAGTGCTTCAGAACGTGCGCTCCAAGCAGCCCTACACGGGGATGCGGCTCGTCGTTCCCGCCTCCGAACCCCTGAAATTGTTGAGCAAGGTCACACGGCTAGCGAAGGCCTTCGACTACACGTCGATGGAATCGCCCGACGAGCTCCTCGAGTTCGAGGCCTGGAAAGTCCGGGCCTTCTACAAGCTCCGGAGCGAGTGGCCGGGTTTTGTGCTTCGATTCAACAAGCGCCGGGTGATCGTCGACGTCCTCTTCCGAGCATTTCGCGCTCAGCCCCGTCGAGCGCGTGGCGACGAGCGACGTCAGGCCCTGCGCGACCGCTTCCGTCAACTGTTCGAGCGATCCGAGTCGGGTCGACCGGATGCGCCACGTCCCGAGGGGACGCCGACGGTGGGACTCTCGGTCGACCAGAAGGGCGCGAGCCGCTATGCACGACTCGAGGGGTATCGCAACGTCCTCGAGTCCATGACTCGCTCCGACGTCGAACAGCGAGATGAGCTTCTGGTGAGGGGGTTGACTTACGCGACGATGATCGGCCGAAACTGGGAGGTGGGAACGGAGCGACTGACGGGATTGAGCTACGCGCTCCGTGGTCCCGCCGCCCCTCGTTCCGACGGTGAGACGGGCCGACTCGTCGAGATGGGCATGACTCTCTTCGGCCGTCGGGGCGAAGAAGCCCTCTCGACGGCCGAATCGCCGCTGGGACTGGGCGTCGACGATCGAGGATTTGGAGCCTCACTCGGACTCGAGCTCCTCTTTGCCCCCCGGTGGCGAGAGTGGCTCGATCTCGACGACGTCTCCGAGATGGTCGACTACTCGAAAGCCCGTGACTTTCAGCCGATTTTCTTCACCCTGGCGTTGCCTCGCAATCTCGCACTGTTGTCGGTCAACCTCGAGGAGATTCCCGGCGATCAGCTCCCCGATCCCTTCGAGACGCTCTATCAACATCGAGATCATCTCGAACGCCTCGAACTCGCGACGACCGGTGCGCTCGGCCAGCGTCGTCGCAATGCCTCGTATGTCGCCATGATGAAGCTCAACCCGGGCACGTCCCGAGAGCGCCGACGCCGTATCGCCCAGGCGTTTCCGCCGATCGTCGCCTCGCTGTTTCGTCTGCAGGCCGGTGACGACGGACCGACCTTCGACTCGATCGAATCGACCTCCTGGACGGAGGGACAACTGACACCGTTGTCGGACGTCGAGCGTGACGACGTCGTTCCGCTGTACTACTACATTCACGATTCGGAGAAACAACCTTTCGTGATGCTGAGTTACGGGCTCGAGCGGGCCGGGGCGCAGGGCGAGGTCGACTCGATTCTCTCGAAGACGGCTCGTGGGGCGAGTCGACGGGCTGCCCTCGTGCGGCTCGAACCCGCGACGCTCGTCGACGCCATGACTCGGTTCGAATCGAACGCCCAAGACTCGATCGATCTCGGGATTCTCACGCAGCGCCTCGGTCCCCTCGTCTTGACGCTCGATCCCCACGTCGACGACGACGTCCAGCAGATACGCTACGAATTCGAAATTCGCCCGCCGCCGGAATTGTGAGTTGATCGCTGTACGATCCTCACGGCATCTCGGTCGGACATCGAGTCGTCCCACCGATCACGAATGGTGCGGGGGCGATCGATGGAGACACGAGCATGTCTCCGGCACGCCAACGATTGGAACTTGTACGGAGCTCTCATTTTATGGAACGCGAACAACAGCTCGAAACCGCCCTGCGCGAATACGAACAAGCCCGCGACATGCTCGGCACGCTCGAGGACGTCCTCGAGCCGATGGCCGAGGGCATGGACGAGACCCAAGAATTCGATTTCCAGGGCCGTTATCGCGAACTGATGAAGCATTTCGTCCAGAGTATCGTGGGCGGCGACGGGCAGCGGCGGGACGCCGATCGCGAGGCCTACGAGGACTTGTTCGGGGATCCCCTGCCGACGGCTCGCGTCGTCCAGTTTCAATCCGATCCCCATTTCGATCGCGCTCGTCAGACGCTGATCGAGTTTGCCTCGTGGGCCATCGAGTTCGAGACCAAAATCGTTCAGCTCTCACCGGAGACTCAGCATCTCGAGGGCATGGCCGACGGGCTGATCAACACCTTCGAGATCGTCGGCGAAGTTTTCGTGCCCCCTCAAAGCGACACCCGGCGCGAGCGGCTGGATTCGATGCTCGAGGCATGCCGTGAGGAGATCGAATCGGCGGGCAGGTGAACGAACCTCGACGCCCACTCCCCATGTGTCCCTCGCTCGTCTCTCCGAGTCATCGGCGAGAGATGCCGAGGGTCCGGTCGCTCCCCTCGCTCGTCTCACATGTGGATAGCGGACTGATGAACTGCTGGCCCCGGCTGTCACATCGTCTTTCGTGTCGCGCTCGAGGAGGGGAGGTCGGAAAGTGAGGGGCAGCTCGCTTACGACGAGACGAGCAACACGAGCGTCATCGGGATCCGAGTGTCTACAGATCGAGCGACTCGTCGGCCCGTAGGTAGCTCGAGCGGAAGTGACTCGCCTCCCCAGACCATGTCGATGCTCTTCGATTGGCTCGCGTCTCTCGACCTCGTCCTCCTCCATCGCGAGCGTTCTTCAGCTCGCGTTCCCCCTCATCCGGGCGAGACACGGACCGAGCCTTGATTCGACGACAGGGGGCGAGTAATCAGAGAGGAGACGAGAGACTAA
>JAQCND010000450.1 GCA_028274765.1 Bradymonadaceae bacterium | reverse complement strand
CGATATATCCTTCGTCTCATCGCCACGATGGGATGGGCAGTCGTAGCGCGAGCAGGCAAAAACCTGGCGAGTTCGAGCCAAACCATTCGTCAGGAAGCGTCGAGAAGACGACGTATCTCCTCGCAGAGTGCCTCCATGGTAAAGGGTTTCTCGAGCACGGCCTCCGTGCGTCTTGGCTCGGAGAGGTCGTCCCCATCTGGTCCGTCCGTCATCCACAGGATGTCGAGTCTCTCGAGCGAGGGAGTGACAACCTCGACGCCCTGCTCCTCCTCCCGTCTCGAAAGCGGAGCATCGACGACCAAAAGATCGAGCGCCTCGCGCCCCCCGATGGCACGAGCTTCCTCGACGGTCGACGCTTCCCATACTGTATAGCCGTGCTGTTCGAGTACGGTTTGGGTCGACGCTCGGAGGCTGTCGTCATCATCGAGGACGAGGATGGCCTCATCGCCCTCGAGAGCGGGGCGCTCGACCGAGGGTGTAGCGTCGGTCGTCGTATCGGCCGGCAACAGGATGGTAAATTCCGTTCCCTCGCCCGGATGACTCTCGACACGAATGTCCCCTTCGTATTGGTCGACCACGATGCCGTATACGGTCGACAGTCCCAGTCCCGTGCCCCGTCCGTGTTCCTTGGTGGTAAAAAAGGTCTCGAATATCCGTGTCTGCACCGTCTCCTCGATGCCACACCCCGTGTCGCGGACCACCCATTCGAGCCCCTGCTCGGCGTCGAGTTCGGCGAGACGTTCGTCCGTATCGCTCGAGACCGAGTTCGTCTCGATCGTCAGCGTCCCGCCATCGGACATGGCATCTCGAGCATTCAGGGCGAGGTTCATCAGGACCTGTTCGATCCGACGTCGATCAACTTGGACGCGTGGCGCCGAAGGAGCGAGAGCCAATTCGAGGGTGATGTCCTCGGGCATGAGGCAATCGAGCATGTCTTCGAAGTCGCGAATGACGTCGTTGATCTGGAGTAGTTCGGGAGTGCTCGAGCGATTTCGCCCGAAGGCCAACAGTTGATCGGCGAGCCGACTGCCGCGTTCGGCCGCCTCGAAGATCTTGGTAATGTACCGCGAAGCTTTGCGCGTCTCGACATTGTGCTCGAGAAGATGGGCGTAACTCATGACGATACTCAACAGATTGTTGAAATCGTGGGCGACGCCCCCAGCCAGTTGACCGAGCGCTCGCATGCGTTCGGCGTGCTCCGCCTCGAGGTCACGAGCGTCGGAGCAGACCTCGACGTCCGAGATCCCCACGTACACGCCCCCCGAGGGATGATCGGATCCCGGGTCGAGGGGTTCGTAGATGCATTCCAGGTCGTGCTCATCGCCGTCCCTCCGGACTGTGACCTCACAGGTGAGAGATTCTCCATGGAGGGCAAGCCAACACCCCCTCTGAAACGAGTCGAGCGCGACGCCGAGCGACTCGCGAGCGTCCTCTCGCATGGCGAGGGACCCACCTTTGAGGTCACGCATGTCTTGCTGCGCGCGCCGATTGTAATAGCGAATGCGAAGGTCGCGATCGAGACAGACGATCCCCGAGTGTCCGCTCTCGTCGACTTTTCGTTGGATGACGCTCGTACGGGCGCGAGTCAGCGATTGACGTACCACCCACGGCATCCATTCCTCGAGCTCGTCGATCGACGAAAGAGCCGGGAGATGGAGATCGATCCCCAGTTCGGTGGCCCGACGAACCACCCGGAGCTCGTCCGAATCGGTGACGAGAACCGTCCCACAAAAGGGATGATGCGAGACGAGGAACTGGAGCAGACGATCGATGACACTCCAGTCCATGGACGGACTGAAGAGGGCGACGTCAACGCTCTCTTCCTCCACGACGTGTTCGAACTCATCGGGGCTCGAGTTGTGTGACACGTTCGCCGGGAGAGCGTCGGTACGTCGTGTCGCCCGAGCGATGGGGTCGAGATCTCGAGAAGGATCGATCAATAACATCTGGACGTCGAGATCATCGTCGAAATCTTCGACGAGATGGCACGTATGGGACATGAGGATGGCAAACGCAGGAGACGCATCGAGTTCGGTGATATCCACGCGCCGCGACGTACTAATCGTATCTCTCTTTCGAGTGAGACGAAGACGCGACGGCATTTATACATTCAGCGATCACGCCACGACTCGAGGGGCAGAGACGAAGATGAGGAGGGAGATGCCACGCATCTTGAGTTTGAGCGAATCGGGCGAGATACGAGACATCTCCGGGCGCTCAGAGTCGAGACATCTCTTAGTGTGACTCCTCTCCCGACGTGAAGCTACTCCTCTCCCTTCTTTCGAAGTCGCGCAGAGAGGTCATTGTTGAAACTGCTGGCCCACGACAATAGCAAGAGATACTCCAACCTTCAAGGTATGTGGGTGTGACTCCTCTCTCGACGTGAAGCTACTCTCCTCCCTTCTCTCGAAGTCGCGCAGAGAGGTCATTGTCAGCACAGCTCACCCGTGACAATGGCAAGAGATACTCCAACCCCCGACGTATGCACGTCGGATGTGGTGGAAAACGAGGGGATCACCCCCCGTCAGCGGGCCTGTTTGAGAGGGATGAGAAGAGCCCGGGAGGTGAGCAGACGGCTCATGGTCACCGACGATAGGCCCAGTGGAGGAGGTGAGCTCATCGTCGGCGGACGACAAGGGAAGGATGTGACCTCATCGCTTGAGACGCTCCGCCGTGCTCGCGGCGCCGAACCATCGTCGATCTTCAAATTGCGTGACGAGAGTCGCTTTACCAGATCGGGGATCGATATCGATCAGCTCTCCATCGGCGGTGAGCCCGTAGAGGGTGCCCCAAGCCTGGGTCAATCCGAAGACCTGATCGTATGTCTTGTTCGGATTGTCGGCATCGATCAGCGGGCGAGAATCGCTCGCCTTCCCGGTTGTCGGGTCGAGCGTGACGAGATAATCTTTCTCGCGCTTCGGATCGTGTTTGGACGTCATGTAGAGATTGCGCTTGCGCGTCACGCAGTCGCCACTCGCTCGGTATCGCGCCTGGGTGTTGGGATCTGTCCCCATCGGCTGCTCGGACGCTTCGACTGATCTGTACTCGTCCGAATCGCGCTTGGTGGCCGTGTAGAGCTGATTTTTTGAGACGATAAACATCGTCGGGCTCGAGTCTTGCTTGCGCTTTCCCTTCTCGCCCCGCCCCGGACGATCGGCCCGATCGATCGCCAGGCCCTGGGGGCGTTCGGGGGCCCACGACGTGTTCTCCCCCTCGGGGAAGCATTTGATGCGTTTCCACTTGCTGCCGACGTCATCGGGAGTCGGGCACTGATCGTCTCTGGAACGCCCCGAGCTCGAGCCCCCGGTATTGCTTCCCGACGGACGACTCGGTTTGTAGACGTAAATACCATCCGGCGTGACCCCGTAGAGAGAGCCGTCGGGATGCGTGTCGAGGTCGTGCAGTCCGGGGAGATCGCCCTGAACTTCCTCGGCAGTCTCCTCGAAGGGATTGACACGATAGAGCGCTTCGCCCTCGTGCGCATAGAAGCTGCAGTCGATCCCTCCTCGGGGTTCCCCGTCGCAGTTGTGGTCGATATCGTCGCAGACTTCGGGGCGGTTGCCACCGCGTCGGCGATCGCGGTCGTCACAGTCGTTGCCCCCGCATGCCTCGGCCCGCGAGTCGTCTCGATCCTTGTCGCAGTTGCGCCCCGTGTCGACGTCGGTCTTCGAGGTATCCTCGACCGCGACGTCGGCGGGCGTACTGGTATCCGTTCGAGGATCCGGAGCTTCGGCCGAGGCGTCACGTCCTGCATCGTCGGGCTCGTCCTCCGCGTTGTCTCCCGGTGTTTGAGTGTATTCCGGTACACAGGTTTCGCGATCGGGATCGTACAGCTCGTCATCGTCGCACGAGGCGGCCGGATTGCCGTTCGACGCGCCGTTGGATGACTCGTCGCCACACCCGACTATCGCGAGACTTGGCAGCGCGAGGCCGATGACTACGATCGAGAGAGTCGAGATGAGTGAAAGGACGTTCGGCGTCGAGGTCTCTCCTGAAGCCCGCATATCGTCAATCCCGGTTGGGGTCTCGTCACGGCGAGTGGGGAGGGAGTCTACTCCCGACAATCGTTTTGGTTCATTTGAACTCTTAGCAACATGGTCGAACAGATGCAATCGGATGTGCACTCCCCTCGTATCGGGATTTCCTCGTGTATGCGTCACGAGGATCCCGACCGCGATCTCTACGACGGCCGCCCTCTATTGTACCTCGAGCAATCGATGGCCACCTGGGTGATGCGGGCCGGGGCTCGCCCCTATCTGATCCCGGCGCCCCCCGAATCGGACCGAGAGTCGCTTCCGATCTCACTCGACGACATGATGGCCGGCCTCGAGGGGCTCGTGCTGCACGGAGGCGTCGACATGGCTCCGAGCAGCTACGGAGACGATCCCCGATGCGAGGCTTGGAGCGGGGACCGCACGCGAGACGCATACGAGCTCCAGCTCGTCGACGCGTGTCTCGAACGCAGCATCCCCGTTCTCGGCATCTGCCGGGGCATGCAGGTGCTCAACGTCGCGTTCGGGGGCACGCTCTATCAGGATATCGAGACTCAAATCGAGAGGGCGAGCTCGCATCGCGCGCCCGAAGCATACGAGCAACACGACCATCCCATTGCAATCGAGCCCCGCTCGCGACTGTCGAGTCTCTACGGAGGCTGCCGGCGTGCACTGGTCAACAGCGTCCACCATCAGGCCGTGTGCGATCTCGGCGAGGGATTATCGATCGAAGCGACATGCGAACTCGACGGCGTCGTCGAGGCTATTCGACTCGATTCGAGCGAAGCGTCCTCGACGTATGTCGCCGGCGTGCAGTGGCATCCCGAATTTCAGGATCCCGATCACGATCGCCTCCTCGATCCCATGCCGCTAATCGGAGATTTTCTGTCGGCTGTTCGCGTCTGATGTCGGGTCGGGGCTACATGTTTTTGCGGAGCTCGTCGGTCATGAGGCTGAGCCGATCGGAATCGATCTCGAAGGCCTCGACCAGTTTGCGGAGGAGTTGTCGCTCCGATTCGATGATGCCCGACTCGTCGGCGTAGGCGATCTGAGCCCCGACGTAGTAAGCTTGCTCGCGGATCGATTGTTCATCGAGTCGAGCGCTGACTCCCTCGAGATAGTCGTTGTACTGGGCGGGTTCGAGCCCACGAGCCCGCTCGATCGAGCCTTCGACGTAGCGCGAGAGCGGACGCTCCCCGTTCCAATCCATCTCGTCGAGGGCGTCGTCGAGGCGATCGCGTTCGGTCGTATCGATGGTATCGTCGACGACCACGACGAAGGTCAGGGTGTCGATGAAGGCTTCGGTCTGCTGCTGCGAGAGGCTCGCGTACTGACGTCCCGTCAACAGCTTGCTGAGTGCGTCAAACCATCCCATGGGGAGACCTCGACTCGCTGAACGTGTGATGTAACTGCCGCGTCGAGTCGATTGTTGTACGCACTGGGAGACGAGGTTGCAAGGTGATGGATGTTCGTTTGCGCGTCTCCGCCCCGTGTCTATCTTGACCGTAGATAGGCACATCACTCCCCCCCGAAACCAGCCGTCTCCCTATGGACACGCGCATCGAATACGTTCTCGATCGCAAGGGCCGAGAGGTCCATACCATCCCTCCCGAGCACACCGTCTACAAAGCCATCGATACGATGGAGCGCCGCGACATCGGCGCACTCGTCGTCATGTGTGACGGCGAACTCGAAGGCATGGTCACAGAGCGCGACTACATGCAGAAGATCGCACTGCTCGAACGCTCCTCGACCTCGACTCGGGTCGCTGACATCATGACCTCCGAGATAGTAGTCATCGATCCGTGTTACACGGTTCGCGAGTGTCTGACCGTCATGTCCGAGGCCCGCTGTCGCCACTTGCCCGTGATCGAAGAGGGGACGGTCGAGGGACTGATCTCGATCGGAGACTGCGTGCGGCAGATCACGCTCGATCAGGAGGCCGAAATTCAATTTCTCAAGGACTACATCACGGGACGTTATCCGGGATGAGCCGGGCTCGGCCCGTCTACGATGACGTCCTCGTTCACCGAGCTCCATGTTCGAGCCCTCTCCTGTTTTGCCCCATCGACCCGGGCATGCCACTCGGCGTGTCGTGAGCGGCCCCTGTCCTCGGGTGTGAGTCAGGTCCGTGGAATCCCGACGACGCGTGGTTGAGAGTGCCGGCGGCCCCGCTAGTCGATCATCGAGTCGGTCAAATGCAAGCATCGTGCCATGACGTCTTCCACGGTATTCGAGCGGCCCCTGTCCTCCTCTATCACTCGGAGTCACCGATTCCGGTTGACATAACCTCACCCCGTTTCATAGTTTTTAGTGCACTATGAACACCGCGAAGTGGCCCTATGCGCTGCGGTTTTTCGGTTCTAGCTATCCTGCACCGCACTCGACGACCCTGATGATAT